>NZ_WBYY01000090.1:0-12407 GCF_048985645.1 Exiguobacterium sp. A1_3_1
TGTATAAGAGACAGGTGTAAGTTCGGATCGAACGCTTCACCGACTGCTGGAATCTCGACGACGCCTTCATTTTGAAGCGTTTCGACGAGTTGACGTTTCACCATCTCAACACCCGTCAAGACGGATTTCGTCTCCTCGTTTTCCGTCTCGATTTGGAGCGCACGGTCCAAGTTATCGACGAGTGGTAACAGCTTTTCGACGATCGCTTGTGAAGAATACTTCGCGCGATTCTCTGCTTCGACACGGTTACGACGCTTGAAGTTCTCAAAATCCGCACGGAGGCGTAATTCTGAAGCTTTTGCTTCTGCGAGTTGTGCTTCGAAGTCTGGTTTCTCGTCTTCGACGAGATCCGCTTGAATGACTTCTTCTTCTGTGACTTCGACGGTTTCAGTCGGCTCTGTCACGTTTTCTTCTTGTTGGAGGTTTTGATTCTGTTCTTTTTCTTCCACTCTGAATCGAGCCCCTTTCTATATTCAATCCAAATTGTTCTTATGCAATTCGGTTTGGAATGCTTGAAGTAGATGGATGATCGAGTTGATTCCCCGGTTGTAATCCATCCGTTTCGGTCCGATCAAGGCGAGTGTCCCGATCGAGACACCGTCGACCGAATAATGGGCCCGGATGACGCTACAATCTTTTAATGCATCCACATTGTTCTCACTCCCGATCGTGATCAGGATTTGATTATCGAGATTCGGTCGTAGGAAGTCGAGAACGGCTTCTTGCTGTTCGATCAACTCGAGAACAGGTCGTAGTTTTGCGACGTCCTGAAATTCGGGCTGATCGAACATGTTGGCTTTCCCGCCCAGATAAATGAACGGTCGTTCCTCTTGATCCGTCAATACGAGATCAAGTGCCTTCGAAAGCAACACCGTCTGTTCAGAATGCTCTGAACGGAAGCGACGGATTTCCTCGAGCAGACGACTGCGTAAGGCTGAGAGCGGCGTACCGCGTAACGTCTGATTCAGACGTTCCATCAGCCGGCTCGCTGCTTCTTGGGACAACGCTTGATTCAATTGCAATGTCTTGTGTTCGACATGTCCTGTCTCCGTGACGAGAACGATGACGACACGACCTTCGGCAAGAGGAATCAATTCCAGATGATGCAGGCGTTGCCCTTCTTCTTTTGGACCAAGTACAAGTGTCGTGTAATGGGTTAAATCGCTCAACAGGTCTGCTGTATGCCGAATCAACCGATCATTCTCATTCACGGAATGGGCAAAGAGTGATTTCAATGCCTGTGCTTCTTTTGGTGTGATGCTTTCCGGACGAATCAGATGGTCGACATAAAAACGATATCCGAGTTCGGAAGGAATCCGTCCTGCGGAAGTGTGTGGCTTTTCAATCAGACCCATCTCTTCGAGGTCCGCCATCTCGTTACGAATGGTCGCGGAACTGAACGTCACGTCGTCTCGTTTCGAGAGCGTCCGTGAGCCGACGGGTTGAGCGGTCTTGATATAGTCATCGACGATTGCACGCAAAATCAACAATTGACGATCCGTCAGCACCTTCTTCACCACCTTATTTTGTTAGCACTCACTTTTAACGAGTGCTAATTACATCTTTTACTATAAGGAATTGTCCGTCCGATGTCAACCGAATTGCGTGACCCTTTGAACAGTTTCCCATTCTGCGATACAGTGAAACAAAGAATGGAAAGGATGAATCGGATGATTGAATTATTGGCAATGGCAGGAGTCTTTGTCTGGCTGTTCATCGCGGTCATCGGAACGACTGCCTATTTTTTAAGGAAATCCAAAAAATGAAAAGAAGCGGTCTTCCTCTTTTTTAGGGAACACCGCTTCCTTTCATTTATTTAAGATTCATTGAACCTGCGCTTCACCGATGAACTCCGCAAAGACTTCGTTCGCTAATGGAACTCCAGCAGGCGTCAAACGGATATGTGTCTCCGTCTGTTCGACGAGACCGTTTGGTAACAAACGTTTCATGACGTCACCAAACACATCTTCAAACGCTACTCCATATTTCGTCCGGAAACGTTCGAGTGATACGCCATCCTTCATTCGAAGTCCAAGGAACATCTCTTCTTCCATTCGCTCGACGTTCGTCAACGGCGTCTCTTTTCGAACCGGTAACCCTTCTGCCTTGATATAGTGCGGAATCGGTGCGATGTTCGCACGACGCGTCTGATTGATATAGCTATGTGAGCCTGCACCAAATCCGTAGTACTCATCGTTTTCCCAGTAGACGCGATTATGGCGACTCTCTTTTCCAACTTCTGCGAAGTTCGAGATCTCATACTGCGCATATCCACCCGCTTCGATCGTTTCGATCATCACTTGGTACATCTCTGCCTCGAGATCTTGCGTCGGTAAAGGTAACTTTCCTTTTCGCTCTTGAATCGCAAAGACCGTGTGCGGTTCTAAGATCAATGAATAGGAGGAGATATGCGTGATCGGTAATTGTAACGCCCGCGTGACGTCATAGCGAACCTGATCGAGCGTCTGATTCGGTAACCCGAACATCAAGTCGACGGAGATGTTATCAAACCGTTTCGCTGCTGCGTCGAGCGTCTGCGCGACTTTTGCTTCCCGGTGCGTCCGACCGATGCGTTCGAGCAAACCGTCGTCAAACGATTGGACACCGAAACTGACGCGGTTGACACCGCCCGCCTTCATGATATCGAGTTTCTCTTCTGATACACCATCTGGATTCGACTCGACCGTGTATTCTAAATCATCACCTGTTAGTGGCAACAAGTGCTTCTGGATGATTTCCATCAACCGTTGCATCTGTGGTTCATTTAAAGCGGTCGGTGTTCCGCCACCGATGAAGATCGTCTCGAGATGATCCGTCGGGTATTGTTTCAACGTCAGTTCGATTTCGCGTTCAAGCGCATCGAGGTATTCATCGACGGGCTGATTCTTTAAAAAGACTTTATTGAAATCACAGTAATAACAAATATGTTCACAAAAAGGGATGTGGACATATGCGGCGCGTATTCCCATTTCGCCTCATCCTTTCTCTATAAAAACCAAAAAGGGGACGCAAGCGCCCCCCACCTGTTTAATCTTCGTCCATGGATAGAACGGACATGAAGGCTTCTTGCGGTACCTCTACTGAGCCTACCATCTTCATGCGTTTCTTACCTTCTTTTTGCTTCTCGAGCAGCTTCCGTTTCCGAGAGATATCTCCCCCGTAACATTTCGCGAGAACGTTCTTCCGTAATGCCTTAATCGTCGAACGAGCAACGATCTTCGTTCCGACAGCGGCCTGTATCGGCACTTCGAACTGCATCCGCGGAATCAATTCTTTCAACTTATCAACGATGACTTTCCCGCGTTCGTACGCAAAGTCACGGTGAACGATGAAGCTGAGCGCATCGACGTTCTCGTTGTTGAGCAGGATGTCCATCTTGACGAGACGCGACTGTTGGTAGCCGATCAATTCATAATCAAGTGACGCATACCCTTTCGTACTCGATTTCAACTGATCGAAGAAGTCGTAGACGATCTCAGATAACGGTAACTCATACGTGATTTTGACACGTGTCGTATCGATGTATTGCATGTCAACGAATGTCCCACGCTTCTTTTGACACAACTCCATGATCGCACCGACGTAATCATTCGGTGTCATGACAGCAGCCTTAACGAACGGCTCTTCGATGAATTCGACTTTTTGCTGATCCGGCATCTTCGATGGGTTATCGACGTGCAAGACTTCACCCGCTGTCGTCGTCACGTGATAGATAACCGATGGTGCCGTCGTGATCATATCGATGTTGAATTCACGTTCGATTCGCTCCTGGATGATTTCCATGTGGAGCATCCCGAGGAATCCACAACGGAATCCGAATCCGAGTGCTTGTGATGTCTCTGGTTCGAACTCAAGCGCCGCGTCACTAAGTTGTAGTTTTTCAAGCGCTTCTCGTAAATCGTTGTATTTCGCAGCATCGATTGGATAGAGTCCACAGTATACCATCGGATTCATCTTACGGTATCCTGGCAGTGCTTCAGTAGCTGGCTGTTTCGCAAGCGTAATCGTATCCCCGACACGTACGTCGCCGACCGTTTTGATCGAAGCAGACAACGTCCCAACATCACCGACCGTCAATTCTTGCTGACGTAATGGTTTTGGTGTCGCAACGGCAAGTTCCAGAACCTCAAAGTCCTTACCTGTCGACATCATCCGAATCTTATCGCCGACTTTAACTGTTCCGTTGACGATTCGAATCGATGCTACGACACCACGGTAAGCGTCATAATAGGAGTCAAAGATCAATGCTTCGAGTGGTGCAGACGGATCACCCGTCGGCGCTGGTACTTTCTCGACGATTTGTTCGAGAATTTCTTCAATACCGATCCCTGCCTTCGCAGAAGTCGGAACGGCTTCAGATGCATCAAGTCCGATGACATCTTCGATTTCTTGACGGACGCGTTCGACATCCGCAGAAGGTAAATCGATTTTGTTAATGATCGGAAGGATTTCGAGATCGTTGTCGAGTGCTAAGTAAACGTTCGCAAGCGTCTGCGCTTCGATTCCTTGCGCCGCATCGACGACGAGGACAGCCCCTTCACAAGCTGCAAGTGAACGCGAGACTTCATATGTGAAGTCGACATGTCCAGGTGTATCAATGAGGTGAAGAATGTAATCTTCCCCATCTTTTGCTGTATACTTCAATTGAACAGCGTTGAGTTTAATCGTGATGCCACGCTCACGTTCGAGATCCATGGCATCAAGTGTCTGATCTTTCATTTCGCGCGATGTCAACGCGCCAGTTTTTTCTAAAATTCGGTCAGCGAGTGTCGACTTCCCGTGATCGATATGGGCAATGATCGAGAAGTTACGAATACTCTTCTGCCGCTTTAAACGGTCTTCATTCGTCATGTTTAGAGTCACCTTACCTTATTTTCAAACGTACATACGGTTCATTATACCAAAAAGCGCTTCACTGTACTATCTCGTTTTGTTTTACCCGAAAAACAAAATGTGAAGATTCCCTAGACGTCGTATTGCTTTTAAGAAAAACGTTTGCTACAATTGTGTTTGTTCTGTTGAACGATAACTGCAGATATGCGAATATAAATCTCGAATGAGTTTTATTGGAGGTGAATCATCCATGGCTAACATTAAATCAGCAATCAAACGCGTTAAAACAGCTGAAAAACGCCGCGTCGCTAACGTACAACGTAAATCGGCAATGCGTTCAGCGATTAAAGCAGTCGAAACTTTCGCAGCTGAAGGTAACAAAGACCAAGCGGTCCTTGCTTTCGCTACAGCTTCTAAAAAAATCGACAAAGCTGCTGCTAAAGGTCTCATCCACAGCAACAAAGCTGGTCGTGACAAATCACGTCTCGCTAAACTCGTAAACGCACTTTAATTCTTTCCGAAGAATACGGTGATGGGTCGCCACTAGGAGGTATCTCCAGTGGCGATTTTTTATATGATCTAAAATGGCGGACGAAGGACTCGTGTAAAACGATTCCTTCGTCCGCCATTTCTTGTCTTACTTGTCGTCTAGACGATCGATCATGACATAGTGAAGACCGATCCCTTCAATGAGGAACGGTTCTCCAACACGTTCCAGTCCGAGGCGCTCATAAAAAGGAAGTGCCGTGACGCGGGCGTTACACCACCATGCTGTCACTTGTCGTTCTTTCAATAGACGACGGGCTTCTTCAATCAGCGCCCGACCATACCCTTCACCACGCACGTCTTCACTCGACGCCATACCACGAAGCTGATACGTCGCTCCTGGCGCTTGTGCATGAGATTGTTCCGAGAAACTACCGATTGCGACGATTTGTTGTGCTTTTATCCCGCCGAGATGAAACGTCGATGCAAGCGCATCGTCTGGGTAGATACATGCTTCACGTGGTTGATGGGGACGTAACACATCATGCCGTAATGGGATGACCTCTTCTGCTGTAATGATCTGGACTTCCATCATCGTTTGCCTCCTCTTATAGCGTCGCTAAGCGAACAATCAACGCATCGAATAGAATCTTCTTATCACCGCGTCCTGTTTTCATACCTTCATCTGTCGTCGTGATGGCGATGAGTGCTTGCTCGAGCTGCGCAAACGTAAACCGTTTGGCAGACTGGAGTGCCAATTTGATCGCATACGGATGAGCTCCGACTTTTGATGCGATTTGTCGTTCTCCGTATCCTTGTTCTGCTAATCGTTTCGACAGCAACATCATCCGGTATTGGCGTGCCATCAGTCCAAGGAGAGCCAACACTTCCTGTCCTTGTTTTTCAAGGTCGCGAATCAAGCGGATCGCTGGTTCGAGTTGACGCTTCATCAAGTAGTCCGTTAATTGAAAGACGTTGTCCTCTAATGTCCGCGGAACAAGCAAATCGACATCCTCGATTTCGATTGTTGGTCGGTCCCCTGCAAACAACATCAACTTCTCAAGTTCATGGGCTAATGTCCCCCACATCTCAGCAGTCAAGAAAATGAGTCGCTCGATTGCTGGACGTTCCATCCGATATCCTTTGTCGTTGACAGCATCCAGAACGAAGCGGAACAACTCTTCGGTCGTCGGTTTTTTTGCCTCTAGTACAGTCGCGCGCTCCTTCAATCGTTTGACGACGGTTTTTCGTTCATCGAGCTTTTCTGCTTCGACGATCAAGACAACCACCGCGTAGTCTGCCGGTTGTAGGATATAATCTGCTAACCGTTCGAGATTATGTTGTTTTTTATCTTTCGCTCCTGTCAGAAACGTTGCAGGTTTTGCAACGACGACACGGTAGTCGCTTAAAAAGGGTACCGTCTCCGCTTCATCGAGTACCGCATCAAGCGGTTGGTCGTTCAAATCGATTTTCATATAATCAAAGCGTTCTCCGTCCGGAAGAGCCGCTTTTACGATTTCACGTTCCCATTCTTCTAACAAGTGTCGTTCTGTTCCATATAATAAGTATAAATTCGCTAATTTTCCATTGACGAGCCAAGGAGTTTTCATCATTCCCACCACATTTCACAGTTTGTTCTTAACTTCATCATAGATAATCCTCTTTTATTCCGCTATACTAGAAGCGGAATCTATTAAGGGGGAATGCAGCATGGCACATTCAGTACGCCCACCAAGTGAAAACGCGTTCGAGAACGATATTCAATCAAAACGCAACGATGCGCTCGACTCTGCCGTTGGTTTTGGTGCATCATTCGGCTTCTTCGCAGTCTTGTTCATCATCGGTGTCGCAATTAAGTTCTTAAGTCTATAATCAGTAAAACAGCAACCTTGGGGGGTTGCTGTTTTTTTATTTTATCATAGGTTCACAGCCCGCTGAAGAACAAGTTACACTCCCGTCCTCATCCGTTCGAAAGACGATCCGATCTGTCCCGATCCGCTCAAGCACGTCCGGATGCGGATGCCCGTATCGATTTTTTCGTCCGACTGATAAGATGACAATCTTCGGATTTGTCTTCTGCAAGAGTTCTTCACCGGTCGACGTGTTCGAACCATGATGACCTGCTTTTAGAATATCGATCGGACCAATCGTTAATTCGTCCTCGATTGCTAGGCCAGCGTCACCCGTCAGTAAAACACGTTGTTTGGCAATCTGTGCAAGTAATATAATAGACCGATCGTTCTCTTCTTCTTCTCGTCCAGTCGGTGCAAGTACATGTAACCAAGGACGAATCGTTTGTCCCTTTTGAACGAACTTGACATGCGTTCCAGTTGCTTCGATCGAATGAATCAAATCGTTTCGCTTCTCATCCGTGTTGTCATACGCCCCTAAATAAATGGTTTTCACACGAACTTGACGCAGTAATCCTAGCAGTCCACCGACGTGATCGTGATCAGCATGTGTCACGATGAGACCGTCGATTTCTGCTTCTCCTCGTGTGAATAAAAAGGGCGCGACGATATGACTACCCGGATCAAACGGACGAAGCAGTGGATGCGTCGTTTGCTGATAAACACCACCTGTGTCTACGACGAACGTCTCTCCTGCTTTCTCAAGTACGATACTATCCCCTTGCCCGACATCTAAAAACGTGATTTGTTCAGGTACGTGCCACTCCGTGTAACCCCATGCCGTAAGCAAAAGGACCAATGGGAGAGCATGCCCCCACCATCTCCGTTCAGCAATGAACCAAGCGATTCCCGTTCCGACAACGACGATTGTCAAGACGATCGGAGAAAATGTTGGAACGGCAACCATTGCTAACGGTAGATGTTCCGCTAGCTGTAATGCTTGGTCCATCCATTGAATCGCGTACTGATGCGCAATCTGAAACGTCGAACTGAGCGGTAAAAATGGAAGCGTCGCAAGGAGGAACGATCCTGGCAGAATCACCCACTCAATCCAGCTACCAATTAATAAATTCAACAACGGAGACCAGATTGAAACCGTTGTTTGTTCAATCCCCTGTAAAAACAAAAGGGTTCCGAATTGTGCCCACGCACTGATAAGTAGCCAGTTCCAAGGACGACGAACCGAACCCATGAGTCGTCTCGACAGCACAAGAAACAGCGTCAGTCCGACCGTCAATTGAAATCCGATATCGTAAATGACAGTTGGTTGAATCGCTAATTGAAAAGCCGCGACCCCCGCAATGACCTCGACCGGATCTAACGGTTTGTGGAAACGACGACCGAGCAACAGAATGATCGCGACGAGCACAGCCCGAGTGACTGGAGGACTCCACTCCGTCAACCATGCGTAAATCGGCAGTAAAATCAGAACGATATCAAGTCGTTTTTCTTTTGTCATCCTGATTTTTCGTAAGACGTACAGCAGACTAAACACTAAAAAAGCGATATGTGATCCTGAGATGACGATCGCATGTAATAAGCCGAATTTCTTAAACCGTTCGAGCGTCACTTGATCCATTAATCGATCCTCACCAAATACAAGTGCTTCGACGTAGAATGCTTGCTTTTGTGGTAACAAGTCTTCTATCCGTTTCAACCATGCTTCACGTACCCGTCTTCCTTCTGCCGCATATCCAAGTGTCGGATGACAGGAATCAAACGAACGTACTTCCCACTTTCCAGCGTAACGATTCGTATGCATGAATTGCAGTTCGTCAAAACCTCCCGCATTCGATTGTTGACGGACATCGAGCGGTTCCGTATCGACGTGACAGGAGTAACCGATTCGTTCGTATCCTGTCTCATCTTCTGCAATCGTTGCCGTCAATAGAATCGATTGACCGTTGCTCTCCGCCTCATAGCGAATTCGATCCCCATTACGCTTACCTGATAAGATGTCAACAGACGAGACGTCGTGCGGTTCAGGTGACAGATGACCCATTCCGATGAATAGACAACTCAGAATGAACAAAAAGAAAAGACGACCGATTGAAAAAGACCATGACTTCATGACAGTAAATAGCATCAGCGTCACTAACCACCAGATCGATTCTTTAATGGCGACAATGAGTAAGAGAACGAACAGCGCATGAAGTGGCATCAGTAGACGATCAGGTAGGATTTAAGCGATTCTAACGTCTTTTCCCCAAAGCCCTTCACATCTCCGAGTGATTCATACGTCGCAAATCCCCCCTTCTCCTCACGATAGGCTAAGATCGCTTCTGCTTTGGCAGGACCGATTCCCGGAACCTCCATCAACTGTTCCGCCGTTGCCGCATTGAGGTCAATCAGTCCTTTTGGTATCTCTGCTTTTGAGCGTTTCGTTGGTTTCGGCTGATCTTTCGTCTTTTTTACCGGCACGATGACTTCCTGTCCATCAATGAGACGTGCCGCGAGATTCATTTGTCGAATGTCAGCTTTCTCAGTCGTCTTTGCTTTTTCGATTGCATCCTTCACTCGATCACCGAGGTGAAATTGATAGGGTCCAGGTGCTTCTACCGCCCCTTTCACATCGACCATGATGAGTTTGTCACGAATCGAGGTATCTTTTTCTGCTGGCTCTGCTTTTGCCTCTTGTTGTTTATCCGTTAAGGACGGTTGATCGACCATCGCTTCATTCGAACAAGAGGGTAATGGTACGAACAATAAAATGATGAGTAGCAGGACGACGACGAGACCTGCGATCTGTTGCAAACGTGGAACGGTCAAGACGAATCCCTCCTTTTTCCACGACTCTAACAGGTCGCTACGGACTTCAGGAAACGAAGGAATACGTACTAACCACTCTTTTACAACATGATACGGTGTGTTATGTCGGATAAAGGTCATATCATCCATACCGTTACTTTGAATTAGCATCTGTTTGACGAACAAAAAATCCGTCTTCTTCAAGCAACACGAACGTGTATCGCTTAAAGAAGACGGATGAGATCACTTTTACATTTTTTCAGCAACGAAGAAAATCCGCTCGGCTGTCTCAGAAGGAGCATCCGGTCCAAAATCGCCTGTGACCGCAAGAACACGGAATCCGGCGTCGCGTAACCACGTCACGTACTGTGCTGGAGGATACGTCCGCTGATGATGCGTTTCATCGACACGCTCATAGCGACCGTCCTCTTCCTCGATGAAGAAAGTCAGTTCATGGACGACAGAAAGCGGTGCTTCACCAGGATCCGCGAACCAGATATACGAACTTTGCTCCGCATGTGTCGCATATGTCTTTCCATTGAACAATGTTTCCATCTTGTATGGAGAGTGTGTATCAAATAAGAGACTTCCACCCTCTTTGAGGATTGCTGCTACATGTGTAAACGTCTGTTTGACATCCTCTTCCGTCCGGAGATAGTTCAAGGAGTCGCATAGGATCGTCGCGGCATCGACAGGTGTCGGCAATTCGATTTCGCGCATGTCTTGCGCCCAGAATTGAATGCGTAATCCCTCTTCCATCGCTTTTTCCTGCGCGACTTCGAGCATCTCTTCCGATAAATCGATTCCGAGCATCTCATAGTGTGCCGCTAATGCAAGCGTCGCCGTACCCGTTCCACATCCGATATCAGCAATCGTACTGCCAGTCGGAACGTATGCTTTGACCCAGTCGACCCATTGATCGTACGGGACGTCTTGCATCAATTCATCATAGATGTAGGCGAACTGTTCGTATGCCATTAGTTGACCTCGACTTCAACCTTTGGAGCATCTGCCCAGAGTTTTTCGAGATTATAGTAATCACGATCGTCACGGTGGAAGACGTGAACGACGACGTTTTCAAGATCCGCTAACACCCAACGTGCCGCATCGAATCCTTCGAGACGTTTGATCGGCAGGTTATGTTCGTGCGCGACTTCTTTGAGTTCACGTGCGATTGCCTGTACTTGTTTTTCTGAATTCCCTTCACAGATGACGAAGTAGTCGGCAACTGGTGAGATGCTCGACATATTCAGGACGACGATATCTTCAGCGCGTTTATCGTCGATGGCATTTACGATTAATTGTAATTCTTGTTCGACTGTCATAGGACGGTCCCCTTTCGTTTGGCCGCGACGAAGGCATTATAAGTCTCAATCGTTCGCGGAAAGATGATGGCTTGTTTTTTACATAAAAAATGAATCGTCTGACTGAGTGTTGCAATGACGGCGTCCGTCAAATCCTGCTCCGCTACTTCACGAAGCGCTTCGACACCTGGATAACTGCGATTTGGTTCAATCGCATCCGCGACGAAGATGATTTGATCGAGCAACGGCATACCGGGTGCCCCCGTCGTATGATTTGCGATGGCCTGATAAATTACATCTGAATCAAGACCAAGTTCTCGACGGACAAGCTCCGCACCTACTGGCGCATGAAGCAGTTCGTCATCATAATCGAGTAAAACCCGTTGATTCAATTCAACGGCAATCGAACGCATCTCATTCGTATCGCGGTATTTCGCATAATCATGAAGCATAGCAGCAAGTGTTGCTTCTTCTTCGTCAACACCATATTTAAGAGCTAAGTGTCGCGCTGTTTCGACGACACCTAATGTATGCACATAGCGTCGCTCAGGCAACGTACGCTCAATGATTTGACGTGCTTCTTCAAGGCGCATATAGATTCCACTCCTCAATCCGTTGTCGAACGGCTTCCGGTACAAGGTAGCGAATGCTCCGTCCGCGCGCGACCCGTTGCCGGATATCCGTCGAAGAAATTTCTAGCAATGGCATATCGACCGCTTTCACACGGGCACCGCGCGGAATCAGATACCGACTGCCCGGTCGAGCGACGGCACCAAAGACGACTTCCTTGTATAACCGTTCGGCTTGATACCACGTATCGAGACTCACGAGTGAGTCTGCTCCAACGAGAAACAGAAACTCATGCTCCGGGTACCGGTGCTTGAGTGCACGAATCGTATCATACGTATAAGAAGGCTCTTCGCGCTCAAACTCGATTGCTGAGACGGAAAAAGCAGGATTCAATGCAATTGCTTCTTCTACAAGGCGTAAACGCTTGGTTGCGTCTGTGACTGTACGTTGTTTATGCGGTGGCACATTCGCTGGTACGAACCAGACCGCATCGAGTTCGAGTTGTTCCTGCGCTTGTTCGGCAATCAGGAGATGACCGATATGCGGAGGATCGAAC
>NZ_WBYY01000091.1:0-12254 GCF_048985645.1 Exiguobacterium sp. A1_3_1
CGACGACTAGTGCAATCGTCGACCCCGTTTTTCCTTGTTTGACCTCGATTTTTGCGTCAACTCGTGACTTCAATTCCTGGACGTGACTGATGATTCCGACCATGCGACCGCTCGCTTGAATCGAGAGCAACGTCTCGATCGCTTGTTCGAGTGATTCCGGATCAAGTGTTCCGAATCCTTCATCGATGAACATCGTCTCAAGCGATACCCCACCGCTTGCTTCTTGCACGACTTCCGACAATCCGAGCGCAAGCGCAAGGGATGCTTTGAAGCTTTCGCCACCGGATAACGTCTTGACGTGACGCGTTTGCGACGTGTACGCGTCAAAGACATTTAAATCAAGCCCATATTTCTTGAGTCCTTTTCCCGCCTCCGTTTTCCGTTCAAGCTGGAAACGACCAGATGTCATCTCGTGCAGATGCCGGTTTGCGGCGAACAGTATTTCATCGAAGTATGCCGTCTGGACGTACGTCTCGAATGTCATCCGTTGCGCATTCTCCCCGACACCAACGCGAGCGAGTTCGCCGATGACTCCGTATCTCGCATCCTCGTCCTCAATCTGGCGTTGCAAGCTTTCCCAAGCCGCGATCAATTGATCGATGTGTGCGCGTTCCTTCTCGAGCCCGACACGTCGGTCGGTCCGCTCCGTCAGTTCGAGCGACGACGTCTTCACATCCATCCGCAACTGTTCGAGATCCGGACGCACTTGACCTTCTGTCTTCAAACGGGCTTGTTCCTGCTTCAGCTTCAATTCCTGCCGCGCTAGACGATCTTGTTCCAAACGTTCTTGGAGGTGACGGAGTTCGTCACGAGACCGTCTCGCTTCACGGAAGGCTTCGATCGTCGGAAACGCTTCTTCTGCCAGGACTGCGTGTAATGCGTTTTCGCGGTTCGTTAATCGATCGTTTTGTTCAGCAGATGCCTCAGTCAATTGACGGAATCGACCTTGGTGTTCCGCGAAGTCACGATCGAGCTGTTCCTTCTCGCGTAATTGGAGTTGTTTGTCTTGTTTGAATTGCTCGATACGTGTTTCTGCCTGTTGTTGTTCCTCACGGAGTGCTGGTAGAGACTTCGTGGACTCTCCTGATTGACTCAGACGTCCTGTCAGATGCGCCAGTTCCGATTCGATAACGGTCCGGTCTTTGATCATTGCATCGACCTTCAGTTGCAGCTGGTCCATGGATTGCTCGAGTTGTAGCAGACGAGTCTCAAGACGCGCTTTTTCCGTCTGTGCTGCCGTTAATCGGGCTTCCGTCTGTTCGACTTCCCGAAGCTGTGCTGAAACATCCGCATGAGATGACTCGTTTTCACTCGTCTTTTGCATCTCGGTCGTCAGTTGCTGCAGACGCTCCGCAACCGTCCGGTACGAGGCTTGTAATTCTTGATGCGCTTGTTGGGCTTCAAGGAACCGCTGCTGTGCTACATCGACGGATAATTCCTTTGCGACGGCGACAGCATGATGTGGATGCGACGTACTGCCGCAAACCGGGCAAGCCGTTCCGTCTGTCAATCCTTTAGCAAGTTCAGCAGCCAGTTGTTCCCGTTCGTATCTACGCGCTTCTTCATACTGGCGCGCCGCTGCCTCTTTTTGATCCCGGACACTCGTGCCGCGGACGATCAGCTGTTGCCGTTCTGCTTCCAATTTGTCATGTTCCGCTATCTTTGTCGCTAGCTGTTGCAGGATGAAGCGCCGTTCTTGCACCTGTAAGCGTTCTGCTCCGACGTTTTGCAATGGATGCAATTGTTCTTGAATAGTCTTACGTTCTGACCGTGCTTGTTCGAGTTGCTTCCGTAATGGCTCTGGGTCCAAAAGCTTCAAACGTTCTACCAGTTGTTGCTGTTGTTGCCGTAAAGCCGTTTCTGCTTCCAAACGTTCGCGCTCTTCTTGAATCTTTTCGAGACGACGACTGAGTTGTTCAATCTGTGGTTCTTCCGCTAGCAATCGATCGACTTTTGCTTGAACGACCTCTTGTTGCTCTTTCAAGCGAGCGATGTGTTGTTCGGTTTCCTGTTTTCGACGTGTGAGTTGCGTCAATTGTTCTTGATCCTGCTGCCACTGGTCATAGATCGGTGCGACGATTTGAGCGCGTTCAGCCACCGTTGCTTCTTCTTGCATCTGTTTGATTTCCGGTAAGCGATCCAGTAGCAATTGTTCCGTCTGTTGAAGTCGCTCCTGCTCTTGGAAAACCGCTTCGAGTTGCTCGCCTTGCTGCAATTGCGTCGTTTTCTTCTCAACGATCGCACGAGTCTCTACTTCAGCTTGACGAGCAGCCGTTAACCATTCGTCCCGTTCCGTCGTCAACGCCTCCATCCGTAACCGGATGTCGCCTTCCGTCAACTCACTCCAGTTCGCTTGCACAGGTAGTTCCTCAAGCTTGGCCCATTGTTTCGTCTTCGTTTCCTTGATACGTGCCGCAAGATCGAGCGCTTGTCGGTGCAAACGTTGCTGGAACTCACCGTAATGTTCCGTCTTGAACAGCTGCTTAAGAATCTGCAGTTTGTCTTTTGACTCTGCCATCAACAGTTCGCGGAACTTATTTTGTGGCAACAACAAGATTTGCGAAAACTGTTTATGGTCGAGCTGAATCAGCTCTTGAACGCGTTGTTTGATTTCCGGAATCTTGACCGCAAGCGGTTTCCACGTCGTCCCGTCGAACCGAGCGAGCTCCGCTTCATGCGAATAACCGGTTTTATTGACCGGATGCGGTTGACTCGGTTGGCGGATGATCCGGTATCGTTCTCCTTTCAGCGTAAACTCCAGTTCAACTTCCGTCTTTTGCTCGGGCACGGCAAAATGACTTCGTAGCTCGCTCATTTCCCGCTCACCACCAGACGTTTCGCCATACAGGGCGAACGTCAATGCGTCAAAGATCGTCGTTTTCCCTGCCCCGGTATTCCCGGAGATGACGAACATCGTCCGTCCGGCAAGTGCCGTGAAATCAATCGTCTCTTCACCAGCAAACGGTCCAAAGGCACGTAATGTCAGTCGTTCTGGGCGCATGTCGCTTCCTCCTTCAGGACGGCTTGCATCGCTTCCGTCGGTTTCTTCTCACGGACCGCTTCATAGAACTCACTGAACAGGTCCGCAACGGACGAATCCTTGACCTGTTCCCGCGACGCCTTGACTGCCCGCGTACTCTCGCGGACGAATCCGATTCGCTCGAGGTGTAGGATGTTCGGATAGATTTTCTTCAGCTTGCCCATCGGATCCATCAAGGCTTCGCCGTCCGTTAGATTGATCTTTAAGTAATCGTCTGTTGTTTGTGTCGCGACGAATGCCGGGTCTGTCAGCTCAGTGAGACTTCCAGTCAATTCCCGCAAATCACGTTTTGGTGCAAGCGGTTCGAACCGACGATCGAACGTACCCGCATCGTTCAACGTCAACACATCGACCCCTTTGACATGATGGGCTTCCGAGAATGAATATTTCAAGAGCGATCCACTGTAACGAACCGTCTCGGATTGAATCGCAAGCGGATTGTGCAGATGACCGAGTGCCGTATACGTAAACGGTACAAATTGGCTCGCACTGACCTGTCCTGCTGTTCCGACGGACAATTGCCGTTCCGAATCCGTCTCGAGTCCGCCGATTACAAAGGCATGACCGACGAGGACACTCGGTCCGTCCGGACTACATCCAGCAAGGATCGTCCGCATCGCATCATCATGTGTCTTGATCGTTTCGTCCTTGTGTACGTACCGAACGGTCGCAGGATCCGCAAATGGCACCGGATAAAATGACACCCCTTTAATCGTGACCGGAGTAATGACCGGCGTTAGTTTTCCGACGAGGTGCAAACCAGCCCGTTGGAGTAACGTTGTTCCGAAACTCAACCGTTCGGCCGAATCGTGATTTCCACTGATCGCAACGACCGGGATATCCCGGTCAAGGATCAAGGAAGCGAGCGTCTCGTCAAGCAGTTCGACGGCTTCCGTTGGCGGCACGGCGCGGTCGTATAAGTCACCTGCAATGACGATCGCATCCGGTTGTTCGCGGTCGACGAGTGCCAAAAAATCGGCTAGGACCGCTCGCTGGTTCTCGAGCATCGACTCGCCATGAACGATTTTACCGAGATGCCAATCGGCAGTATGTATCCATTTCATCTTCATCACACTCACTTTTTGAATATAGTAGCTTAAGTGTAGCATGCGAGCGTTCGTTCTGCGACGAACATCCGTTTGGAACACAAAAAGCAGGAGACGAATGCCTCCTGCTTTTTTTACTCTCGCGACGAATGTGTTATTTCGTCCGTTTTTTTCTAGAGCGTTGAACGGAACGAATCACAGAAACCGATCCGCCGATGATCGCACCGACGCCGACGACGATGCCTGTTTTAAATTTTTTGCCCGATTGTTCTGATTTATGCGTTGCTTGATTGTGTTCAAAAAGTTGTTGGAGGGGCGACGACGTCTCGACTTCGAGAATTTTCGATGCATCCTGATGCACGTCTTCTCTACGTTCGACACTACAAGGTGACAGATAGAATGGGTTCAAGTTCGTCCGGTACCGATCCGGATTCCAGTTGGCTTGCTGAACAACTGCTTGGGCGTCTTCCGTCTGTGCTTGATCCTTGATTGGATCGAATTCTTGTTTCATCTGAATCACTCCTCTTCACGTTCAAAACTTGTAGACCGATTTATGTCTGAAGTCTTATTTACCTGTTTTTCAAACATTTAAAACATATATATTTAAAATTAGTTTTACTGTTTTGTGAACGTTAGCCGAAATAGGCATGATAGAGCCGTTTCGCTTTGACGAGATCCGCCTCGCCATGAATCAGAACACGTCCATCTCGGAAAGCGACCATCCGATGTTCGTCCGTCGTAAACGCCAGCAAATATGGATTATGGGCGGAAATCGCAGCGACCGGCTGGAGACGTTGTTTCAACTGTTCCAGATCCCGCTGTCCGTCTCCGCGGATTTGAACGGCATCCCGACCGCACAGTGCCGTGAAACGAACCGTTTGATCCGATAAGTAAGGGTAGGACGAATCGATGCCGCACGACGGGCACTCCGTTTTCTTCAGTGACTGGACGTTAATTTGTTGAAACGTATTCGACCAGACATCAAACGCTAGCAAGCGCGTTCGCATGGCGTCCGTCTGTCCGCTCAGCCACTTCAATGCTTCCGTCACCTGTAAAGAAGCGACCATCTGTACAGCCGGTCCAATGATTCCAGCCGTATCACACGTCTCTTGATCTCGCGGTAATTGATCGAGTAGACAATGCAGACAGGGTGTCTCCCCGGGACGGACGGTAAACGTGATCCCGTAACTGCCGACACAACCACCGTAAATCCATGGAATCGAGCGCAATAACGCCATGTCGTTCATCAGCAAACGAATATCGAAATTATCCGTCGCGTCGATGATCAGATCGATATCATCGAGTAGCCACGTCAGCGCTGCCCGGTCGACGTCTACTACATGCGCTTCGATCGTCACCGTCGAATTAATCACTTCAAGCCGTGCTTTTGCGGCAATCGCTTTTGGTACGATGTGACGCGCATCCTCCTCGGTATACAGCTGTTGTCGTTGTAGATTACTCCACTCGACATAATCGCGGTCGACGATGCGGACGACACCGACACCGGCGCGGACGAGTTGCTCTGCCGACGCCGTTCCGAGCGCTCCCATGCCGATGATCAGTACCCTTGCTGATGCCAAGCGTGCTTGTCCCGCTTCCCCGATCGGTTGAAATCGAGTTTGCCGTGAGTAACGGTTCATCGAATCAATCCACTCGTTGGACTACTCGCGACCGCATACTGTTTCTTCTCGATACGTCCCGCTTCGTGCCCGAGGCGCCCTGCTTCGACAGCTAGTCGCATGGCGTGCGCCATCTTGACCGGATCTTTCGCATGGGCGACAGCGGAGTTCAATAAGACACCATCCGCTCCTAGTTCCATCGCATAGGCGACGTCGGTCGGTGAACCGATTCCGGCGTCGACGATGACCGGCACCGTCGTCTGATCGATGATGAATTGCAAATGGAGCGGATTGAGGATCCCTTGCCCGGAGCCGATTGGTGACGCCGCCGGCATGATGGCGTGACAACCGAGTTCTTCGAGTCGTCGTGCAAGGACGACGTCGTCCGACGTATACGGTAAGACGATGAAGCCTTCTTTAAGTAATTCTTCAGAAGCCCGCAACGTCTCGATCGGGTCAGGTAATAACGTCTTGTCACAACCGATCACTTCGACCTTAACCATGTCGCACATACCGGATGCCCGTGCAAGCTTCGCCAACCGTACTGCTTCTTCTGCTGTCTTCGCACCGGCCGTGTTCGGTAGTAGATCGTACTTCGTTAAATCAAGCGACTCGAGGAAATTCGCTTGTTGTTTATCAAAAATATCGAGCCGACGGACGGCGAACGTCAAGATTTGTGAGGCGGACGCATCGATTGCTTCTTGCTGTACCGTAGCATCCGTATATTTCCCTGTTCCGAGTAATAATCGTGATTCAAATGTCTTTTCTCCAATTTTCAGCATGTTTATCCTCCTCCTACGAAATGAACGATTTCAAATGTGTCATTGTCCCGAACGACCGTCTGACCGTACACCGTACGATCAATGATTTGTCGATTCTGTTCGACGATGACGAGCTTTTCCCCTAAGCCGAGTTGCGTGAGCATGTCCTCAATCGTTTTAATCTGTTCGATCGTGTGGTCATTGCCGTTAATCGTAATGTTCATCGGACTTCCTCCTTCTGAATCAACCGTAATGTATTTACCAAGACTTCCGCTGTCGCCGGTGCGAGTAATATGCCATGCCGATGATGCCCCGTCGCTAGGAAGATCCGACGGGATGAATCGGCGACTCCGATATATGGCAAGCCGGACGCCGTTTGCGGTCGTACACCGGACCAGACTTCTTCGATGACCGCGTCACGAATCGGTGGATACAGTCGTTCTGCTGCTTGAAGCAATGACGTGATTCCAGCGACACTGACACCGACCGTCTCGTCGTGCGGCAGTTCGGTCGCACCGATCAAAATCCGACCGTCTGCTTTCGGAACGAGGTAGCCGGCGTCGTCAAACAGAATCGAGCGTAACGGCTGACCCGCGAGACGGACGGCGAGACCTTCCCCTTTGACCCCATATGTCGCGATCGAAATGTCAGCTGTATCGAGCAAGGCTTGCGACCCGCGTCCGGCAGCAACCGTCACCGTTCGTCCGGTCCAGATTCCCGCATTCGATTCGATCCTAATGAAGTCATCGTTCTCTTCGATGCGTGTGACATCTACCTGTTCTTCAATCGATATGCCACGTGCGTGTAAGGCATACATCAATGCAGTCGTCAGTCGTCGTGGATCGATTTGACCGACAGCTGGAAACAGATGCTCGCGTCCTTTACGTTTTAACAAAAACGGTTGTTCCCGGTATCCACAATCGATGCCTGTTTCTCGCTCGAGTCGACGTGCAAGCAGTGGATACAGACGACGACTTCGCGCGGCAAGTGCATGCAATTCTGCTCTCAGCTCGATGTCCGTCGCAAGCATCCCGGCAGCTGCGCGGCTCGTTCCTCGTCCGCATGTTCCACGTTCTAAGACGACGACGGATTCATTCTGACAGGCGAGACCGTAAGCAAGCGTCAACCCGATGACTCCGCCGCCGATGATGATGTGATCCGTCATACGCGAACCCCCTGGTAACGCCTGATGGCGGCGAGTGGATCCGATTGACCGAGAATACCCGATAAGACAGCGATTCCGGTTGCACCGGTCGCTGCGATTTCAGGCATGCATTCTGGTGTAATCCCACCGATCGCAATGACTGGTTTCGTCGTGAAGGTGACGACTTGCTTTAATGCGTCGATCCCTCGTGGTGGCACGTCCGGCTTCGACGCTGTCGGATATATATGACCGTACAGCAGTCGGTCGGCTCCTTCCGCTTCTGCTGTCAGTGCCTCTGCTAGTGAATGGACCGATTTCCCGATGACGAGATTCGGAAAATGACGTCGCACATCGCGGACACGCAAGGAACGGCGCGTCAGCTGCACACCGATGCCGGCGACATGGGCGACGTCGACCCGGTCATGAACCGTTAACTGTTCAGGCGAATAACCATGCCCAAGGAGTGCTTCAATCAGATCAAGTAATTCTGCCGCCGATAAGTTCGGTTCACGTAGATGCAGCTGATCCGTATAGGGTTGAAGTGATTGAAAGGTCTTTATTTCGTCAAGCGGATGAATGGATCCCGTCGAAATCAGATGTAAACGCATCATGTTCTTCCTTTCCATACGAAAAAGGACCACTCCCGATGTTGAAGGGAGTGGTCCGAAAATGCGCTGAAGCGCTAAGGATATCTAAGGTTTCGAGCCACTTCCCTCCGCTAGTACGAACTAGATCAGGTTCAAAGGGTCCGGATACTTCCGTCTCAGTCTGCTGGGAGACTCCCCTAGTGTCTTTTCGTGTTTAATTGGCTTGCCCCATTAGTCTAGCATGAGTCGCTTTGCTTCGCTAGTCCTAGTTGAGCGCTTCCACTTGCTGAATCAGCTCCGATTTCGTCGGTCGCTGTTGCTCTTGGCTGTCGGCATACGTCTGCTTTAGCTTCAGGATGCGCATTACTTTAGCATCGAGCATCTCCGGCGTCAGCGTTTTGTCTTTGACGGCTTGCATCACTTCAGCATGAACTTTTGCGTAAGCACCTGCCTCTGAAAACATCGCCATATCAGCTCCATTGACGAGCGACTGACGTGCCGCTTCTGCGAGACCATATTGTTTCGTGATCGCCCCCATGACGAGATCATCCGTGATGATGACACCGTTGAATCCGAGTTGCTGACGCAAGAGGTCAGTCAAGATCGGCTTTGAGAGCGAGGACGGATTCGTATCGTCGTACGCGGGATAGAGAATATGGGCGACCATTACCATCTCGGCGCCCTCTTGGATCGCTTCTTTAAACGGTAACAGTTCCGTCCGCTTCAATTCTTCCTTTGATGCCGTCACTTTCGGTAGCCCGACATGGGAATCGACACTCGTATTGCCGTGACCGGGAAAATGTTTGACGACCGGAATCGTTCCCGTCTCCTGCATCCCGTGCATCAGGGCCGTACCAAGCGTCGCGACAGTATTCGGATTAGCACTTAACGCACGGTCGCCGATGATCGGATTGTTCGGATTACTGTTGACGTCAAGGACCGGCGCGAAGTCCATGTTGAAACCATAAAATTGTGACAAATGTCCGAGCGTACGTCCGACGTCTTCCATTTTCACTTCATCTGCTCCTTGCGCTATCCGTTGACTCGTCGGTAACCGTAATCGTTGATCCGGTACCCGGCTGACCCGTCCGCCTTCTTCATCAATCCCGACGAACGCATACGGTTTTTGGTTCGTCTCTTGAATCGCACGCGTGAACGTCAAGAGTTGCTCTTCCGACGTAATGTTTCCGCCGAGCAGTAAGACCCCGCCAATCGCATGCGTCTGTAACAATTTCCGGTCAGCTGCTGAAAGTTCTGTGCCGGCGACTCCGATGTAGAGCAGTTGATCGATCTTTTCTGACGTCGACATCGCTTTAAGTTGCTGCTTTAGTTTTGCTTGTTGTCGTTCTTCTTTCGTCGGCTCAGGCTTCGGTTTCTTTTCTTCTGTCGGTTGCTTCGTTTCCGGTTGTGATGGTTTCGTTGGTTCCGTCGTCTCCTGTGCACACCCTGCAAGCAACAGACAACCGATCAGTACAACTTTCTTCACAAAGGATCCTCGCTCCGCACACCATTGATCGAATAATAGACGGAAATCTCAGCGTTCAAGGATTGCGAGACCGAACAATATTTATCCTTTGATAACGAGATGGCGCGACGGACCTTATCTTCCGGGAGATCACCTTCAAGCCGGTAATGAATCGAGATCGACGTAAAACGCCGCGGATGGTCCTCTGCCCGTTCTCCTTCGATATCCATTTCGAAATGGGTGATCGTCAAGCGCATCTTCTCTAAAATCGAGACGATATCAATTCCAGTACAGCCGGCAACGGCATGTAGTAGCAGTTCAGTTGGTCGTGGCGCTTGGTTTTCACCACCGTTTTCGGGTGCTGCGTCCATCGCCAGATGATGCCCTGATTCCGTCTGTCCACTAAACCCCATCTGTTTGTTCCATGTCACTGTTGCTTGCATCGTTTCCACTCCTTTATAAGTAGTCTTCTTCTGTAGTATACGCAAAAAACAGCAAGCCTGGAAATTCACACGCTATTTCGAATAATGGTTCTTTTCCCGAAATCTCGCTTTGCGATACCCGACGAAATCGTTTCATGCTATCCTGTTACTCATAGTTTCGCGCGCAAGCGCTAGAATTGAGGAATCATCCATGTCACCTACTACTCGTTTAAGTCGACGCGATTGGCTCTTGATCGCCACGTTGTCGCTCCTGACGTTCGTTCTCGGAACAAGCGAATTCGTCATCGTCGGGATCCTCGCTGAAATCTCCTCAGCCCTTGATATCACGATCGCAACAGCAGGTACGCTCGTTTCAGCCTTTGCCATCTCCTTTGCAATCGGTACACCGATCGTCATGTCGCTGACCGGTCACCTGGAACGGCGTCGTCTGATCCTACGTCTCTTACTCGCCTGGGTCTTGCTGAACCTTGCCAGTAGTTTTGCTCCAAGTTACGAAGTGTTGCTCGCAACCCGCATTCTGACAGCGATCCTGACCGGCGTCTTGATTTCACTCGCGATGGTCGTCGCAAGTGACGGTGTGCCTGTCGCAAAACGCGGTGTCGCCGTCTCGTTCATTTTCGGTGGTTTTACACTTGCGAACGTTCTCGGTGTCCCGATTGGTACGTTCATCGGTCAACATGCTGGCTTTGAAGCCACGTTCTGGCTGACAACAGTCATGGGATTGATCGCGTTCCTCGCCGTGTGGAAAATCGTTCCGGTCCAACAATCGACGGGTTCCGGTTCAATCAAGGAGCAGCTTGGACTGCTCGCCAACCCACGGATCCTGATCGCTTTCTTTATTCCATCGTTCGGATTCGGGGCAACCTACGTCGTCTACACGTACCTTGTACCGATCCTGCAAACGGAACTCGGGATTGCGAAGACGTGGATCAGTCCGATCCTGCTCGCTTACGGCGTCGTCTCGATCTTCAGTAACATCCTTGCCGGTAAAATCGCCAGCAAAAATCCGATGGGACGCTTACGGTTCGTCTTCGTCGTGCAAGCAATCGTCCTTGCTGCATTATACTTCACGACAGCATCCCTTCCGCTTGGTCTGTTCAACATCGCCTTGATGTCGTTGATGTCGATTTTACTGACGACTTCGACACAAATCTATTTGATTGACCTCGCTGAAAAGTTCAATCCAGAAGCAAAAGGACTCGCCGCTTCATTGATGCCGGTTGCGAGTAACGTCGGGATTGCTTTTGGTTCGGCACTCGGTGGCATCGTCTATGCGAACGGTCCGATGATGAACACGGCACTCGTCGGTGGACTAGTCGCGCTCGTTGCTGCTTTATTAACTACAATCAGTCATCGCCTCGATCAACGGTCATGAAACCGTTACCTTACCCTTTTTTGTAACAGGTCGATGACGGTTCGATGACGTTATGATGATAGTCCCCATCTCACTGATGATTTTTCAGTATGATGGGGACTATGTTGTAGTAGAGGAGTGTCTGAAAGTGAAAGCATTACACATCATCGGTCTCGGTCTGTTGACGATCATCCGACTCTGGCTCGGAATCCAGTGGTTCATCGCTGGAATCGGTAAGTACATCAATGGCTTCGATGCACAGCCGTTTCTCGAAGGAGCGCTCGCGAAGTCAGCTGGCGAAGACGCACTCGTCAGTTCCTGGTATGCGACGTGGATCGAGCAACTCGCCTTACCGAACGTCGGGCTGATCAACGCCTTGATTCCGTTCGCGGAACTCGTCGTCGGGATCCTGTTGATTCTTAGTCTGTTGACGGTTCCTGCACTGGTCGTCGGTAGTATCATGAATCTCAATTACTTACTCGCTGGGACGATTGCGTTGAATCCAGTATTCTTAGCAGCATCAATCGCATTACTTGCTGCAGGACGCTTTGCGTATCACATCGGCATCGATCACTGGATCATCCGCTGGTATCGCTCGTCGCAGCAACCGCATCCCCTAGACCGGATTCCGGTCTAACGAAATAAAACTCTCCCGCGCGGGGAGAGTTATTTTTTTTGTTGCTCGAGAATCGTCTGTTGTGTCGGAACCCCGCCGACTGAGACTGTCCGCTCGAGGAACAGATAAGGTTTACCATCAACTTCAAAGCGACGGTCACCGCTGTCTCTTATACACAT
>NZ_WBYY01000092.1:0-12177 GCF_048985645.1 Exiguobacterium sp. A1_3_1
GAGTTAGATTGACCTTTAGCATCTTTTTCTTTTGGAAAAGGATGCTTTTGTTCTATTTGAATTTCATATCACGATTGCCTCTTAACAGGTATTCCTATCCATATGACAATATTGTTAAAAAATTTTTCGAATTTTCACACAAAATAAGACTAGCATCTTGTGAAGACTTCGCTATAATGAGGATAACCTTTTCAAGATAGAAGTTAGACCCTGTTTTTTATAGGGATAGTACTGGAATCAGCAGAAGGAGGAATTCAATATGGATCAGTTAAAAGTGAACGGAATTGGCTCATTCACGAAATTTGCGACAAATGGGAACATCCTGAAATTAAAGGATGCGACACTCGGTGAAGTGAAATTGTCGCTGAATGAAGCGAGTTCAATGACCATCGCCCCTGTCGATGAAGAAAATGGACTTTTCATCATTAGAGGGCAACAGCAGGAATCGCTTGTTGAACTGACGTTACCACGTCAATCCTGTGAGGTCGTTCACGCTTGGCTCCTCCATAAATTGAAACGCCACAAAAAAACGCGCTCGATTGCAACGAGCTGATATGTAATCCGAAACGCCTCTAGTAGAGAACCTCATCTCTACTAGAGGCGTTATTTATTTTCAAAAATTCGGTGATGAATTTTCAGAAAATATTGTTTTATTAAATTCTTCATGTTATCCTTAGAAAAATTCAAACAGGAGGTTTTAAACATGACACACGCAACGCTCATCCAAGAACGACTGATTGTGATTAAGAGTAGGGACTGAAGATTCATTTCTCGTTTGAGAAAATGAAGATCCAGGCCCTTTTCGTCATTTCGACAAGGCGTCTGAGCAAACGACGCCTATCCACAAACTTAGTGGATGAGGCTTTTTTTATGAAATTAGGATGAATGGAGGACAACACATGTTTAAGACAAAAGATACATTTGCTTTAGGATTTATGATTTTTGCTTTATTTTTCGGTGCCGGTAACCTGATTTTCCCACCGGAACTCGGTGCGCTTGCGGGTTCACAGTTCCTTCCTGCCATCCTTGGTTTTATCGTAACGGGTGTCGGTCTTCCTTTGCTCGGCTTACTTGCAGTTGCCTCTATCGGGGGTGGCATCAAAACACTTGCTGCACCACTCCCTCGTTTTGTAGGTGCTGCCTTGACGTTCGCACTCTATGTTGCGATCGGTCCCTTTTTCGGAATTCCGCGCACATCGGTTGTCACGTATGAGCTCGGAGTCGTACCATTTCTTGGTGCTCCCTCACAAATGACGTTGATCATCTCATCGAGTCTCTTTTTCCTTGCCACACTTTATCTTGTACTACGACCAGGAAAATTACTTGAGATCATCGGGCGTTTCATCACACCATTATTACTGATTGCTCTTGCTGCATTAAGCATCAGTAGCATCATTTCGCCACTTTCGGGTGTCGCTTCACCAAACGAAGCGTATGAGACGACTGGACAGGCATTCATTCAAGGTTTCCTTCAAGGATACTTAACGCTTGATGCACTCGGCGCCTTGGTATTTGGTGTCGTCGTACTGCATACATTGAAAAGCCGAGGCGTTCATGAACGAAAAGCACAATTTAAAGTCGTCACTCGTGCCGGAATTATCGCTGCCACTGCTTTGACTCTCGTCTATGTCGGACTTGGAATGATCGGACGTAACACATTTGCCGCCATCGGAAAAGTTGATGGTCCAGCACTTCTTCAGCATTATGCAAATACTGCCTTCGGCTCAATTGGTTTAGCTTTACTTGGTCTTGCAATTCTGCTTGCATGTTTGACGACATCAGTTGGTCTCGTCACCGCATTTGCAGAATATATGATGACGATTTCCAACCGTGTATCTTTAAAAGCGGCAAGTATCTTCACGACTGCTCTTGGTCTTACGGTATCGATCGTCGGATTGCAAACATTGTTATCCATTGCTGTTCCGGTATTGATGTTCCTTTATCCAATCGTCATCGTCTTGATCGCATTGACATTCATGCGTCATCTGTTCCGTCGTAAGTCGGTTGTTTATCAATCAACTCTTGTGTAACAATTTTCTTCTCATTCTGTAGTGCGTTGAATCAACTTTCGCTTTTCCCGGGAAATCTTAAGACGTTCTATCAATCCTTACCTTTAGTGGATCAAAGTTTAGAATGGTTATTCCCAACACTCATCGCCTTCGGTATCAGTTCATGGTTTGGACACGTTTCCAGTGCTTCTATCACACAAAAACGCGCTAGCTAGTGATTCCGCTTTCATCGCTATGGTATGATGAACAAAATGGTTCTATTAATGGAGGCGTCATATACATGGATAAGATTGCTTGGATTACCGACAGCATGGCTTTTTTTGAGCCAGGAGAGGCTGAAAAAATCGGAGTCCATGTGATACCGACTTTACTCATCTTAAACGGAGAGTCTTACCGGGAGTATGTCGATATCTCGATTGAACAGCTTGATCAAAAAATGCGAGAAGATTCTCACGTTTCACCGACGACTTCTCAACCATCATTCGGTGACTTCGTAACCTTGTATGAACAATTGCTTGAAGATGGCTATGATTATGGGTATGCGATTCATATCACGAGTGGACTGAGCGGCACATATTCGAGTTCCGTCGCTGCAGCTGAAGCTGTCGGTTTCCCCTTATACGCGATTGATTCGTATACAGGTGCTGCGAATCAGCAAGAACTTGTCCGGATCGCACAACGACTCGTTGCTGCTGGTAAAGGTCCAGATGAAGTCATGTCTACGCTTGAGACATTCAAACACAAATCGCATTTTTATCTGATCATCGGAAATATGGAGACGATGCGACGGAGCGGACGTGTCTCAGGAAGTCAATTTTTACTAGCAAACATGCTCAATATTAAACCAATCGCTCAATTTAATGAGGAAGGACGACTTGTCCCATTTAAAAAAGTCCGTTCCATCAAAAAAGCTTTTAAAGAAATGGTCAGTGAAATTTCATCAAAAGTCAGTGCTCATGGTGTATATGATCGGACGCTTTATGTCAGTCATACGCTCGCTCATGCCGCTGCTGAAGAATTACGGCGCTTGATTTCTACAGAACATCCGGAGCTTCAAGTACGCATTACCCAATTTGGTCCTTCCATCTTGGCACATGCTGGCGCTGAGACGGTCGGTGTGTACTGGTTCGATGAGATTCCTTTACCAACAACTTGATATCTTGCACGAAACGATGAAAACCGGACGGTCTGCTTGAGACCGTCCGGTTTTTTCATGTCGTTTCATACTTACGAAATAGTTCTTCTAATAATACGGCTTCGTCCGTCGTCCGTTGAATCGGCTCATGCGGAAGCGTGATTACACTGGATAACGTCTCAGAAGGATATACATCAATCGAAACTTGTTCCATTTCGATGAGATACTCAAGGATGGAATCAAGTGATGTCTCCTTATTGAACTGACGAAGCCAATTTTCATATCGACGATCCACTTTTCCTTCTTTAAGCAAAATCTTTCCACCGTCAATGATCGCCCACTTCGGTGGCGCATCGATTTGAAAGAGTTCCAACTGCTGGTACTCTTCCATCGTTCGTTTCGTCACCGGAACAACACCGTTAATCGATACTAACCGTTTTAATCTAAGATGCGCTCGCATCGTCATAAAACGAGGTCGCCCAGCGACTCGCTCGACAAGCAACGTCGGCTTGTCGATGGAGCGCATCGTCTCTTCATCAAATAATAAACTATGATCAACATCTAACAGTAACATCAAGCCACTCCTTTTTTTCTACGGGAGACGATGAATGCATAGGAGCTACATAAAAGAATCGCGGCAAAACAATATCCACCGATGACATCTGAGAAATAGTGAACGTTTAAAATGATTCGAGAAGCTCCCATGGCGAGGAATAATCCAATCGTCACGATCGATACAAGTACCTTCCCACCTGTTTTCAAATGACGAAACGCAACAACGAGAAATCCGGTATAGACGGCAAAAGCCATCGCTGAGTGACCACTCGGAAAACTGTATCCTACGCCACCAACCAATTCATTTAATGAGGGGCGCTCTCGGACAAAGGCAAATTTAACGACTTGATTCAATACACCTACTGATATTGCCATGATTACATACCAGATACTTGCAATGCGATCCCGCCACAAAACATAACTCAGTATTCCAAGTAACACCGTCATCGTCATCGCCCCTGGACCTGATCCGAGTTGAGTGAACCAAGAAACGTAATCCCCTGGGACGTGTTGCGACATATATGACGATAATTGAGCATCAAATAAAAAATAGCCTGTCGTCCGAATGGAGACAGCGATGATCACGAATAAGACGACAGCGATGGATGCACCAATCCATGCCCCTCTCGCACCTCGCATCAGTATGTCCCCTTACGTTCTTCTAATTCTTCTGCTGAATAGTCTTCCTTATCTCGCAAACGATGCGCTAGTCGTCCGGATGCATTTGCTGCGATGGCTGCGACGATATCATCCATGAACGTATTGACTTTTCCGTCCCCAAGCTTCGTATCGAGTTCTTTGATGATACCGACCTTTGCTTTATCCAAATAGCCGAACGTCGTAACCGCAATCGAACCATACGTGTTGACGGCACCAATCGCAATCGTCTCATCTACGCCAAATAGCCCTTCATCGCTTTGGATGATGGACAGGAGGGGTTCTGATAATAACCCTTTTTCCGCCAAGATGTCTAGTTCTGCTCCGACGAGAATCGCATGTTGTAATTCACGTTTTTCAAGAACACGTTCTACTGAACTGACACATGTTTCAATTGTCAGATCCACCGTGTAGGGGGCCTGCATTTGGTAAACGATCTCAGCGATTGCATGAATCGTCACCCCTCGTTCATGTAACTTATCGATAGCTGCCTGTTTGACCTCTTTTGAATGTGTTTTCTTCATGACTATATCCACCTCTCCAACAAAGTACTTCATTAGTATACACGGATTCTGAACCTCCTCTCAAACTTCTTTGACATCGACGCCAGAATCCGTCATGATTATTTTGTAAAGCGTTATCATTTCAGGGGAAAGTAGGGGATTTTCGATGAACATCGGGGTTGTATTGTTTCCATCGAAACGCGTTCAAGATTTTGCAAATTCATACCGAAAGAGATATGACTCGAAGTATGCACTGATCACACCTCATATCACGCTACGGGAGCGGATGGAAGTTGATGAGACAGAATTAGACCACATCGTGACGGAGTTGAATCGAATCGCGTCCGAAACGAAGCCTGTCAATTTGCACATCCAAGGAGCTCGTTCGTTCCATCCGACGAACAATGTCTTGTTCCTTAAAGTAATGCCGACGGATGAGTTAGAACAATTACATCGCGCTTTGCATACGGGACCACTCGAACATAAGCCGAAATACGATTTCTTGCCACACATCACAATCGGTCAAGAACTGTCGGATGTCGAACTGTTCGATGTACTAGAACGTCTCAAGATGGAAGATATCCGTTTCCAAGAGGACGTCACGAAAATGGCTTTATTGTATGAACTGGAGAACGGTGCTTGGAGTGTCTATGAGACATTCCGCTTCACAGGTCAATGAATGATTAAACTTCCCGGTCGAAGCTTCGACCGGGAAGTTTTAGTTCTGGTAATACACCGTATGCATTTGCCTGTTCTTCTAAAAAGTCGTCCGCTTCGTGTTCGCGGTAAGGGTCAGTCGGGCGTATCGGTTGAACTCGAGCGACTGGTTCAGTCTTTAGCTGTGGATCGACACGTACTTGACGATTGACATATTGTACGACTGTAAAATCGATTGCGTTCATCCTCTGCACTTCCTCTCTCCTTCTAGTGACACTTATATTTGGTAGTTCCCCGATCGAGCACAAAAAAAAACCAAGCCTCCCGCATGGGAAAGCCTGGCTTAATCGATCGTTTATTAAAGAATGTGGAATCCGCTATCGACGTGAAGAATTTCTCCTGTCACCCCACTCGACATTTGCGAAAGCAAGAACAATCCACTTTGACCAATTTGTTCCGTCGTCACGTTACGATGAAGTGGCGCTCGTTCTTCGATGCTATCAAGAATGGAATTGAAGTCGCCGACACCTTTTGCGGATACTGTCCGAATTGGACCAGCTGAAATCGCATTGACACGAACGCCTTGCTGACCGTATTCAGCAGCGAGATAACGAACGCTTGCATCTAATGCGGCTTTCGCAACACCCATGACGTTGTAGTTCGGAACCATTTTCTCACCACCGAGGTATGTCAACGTGATGACGGATGCATCTTCCGTGAAGAAATCCTTCGCGGCCTTGACGACTGCTGTTAAGCTGTAGGCTGAGATATCAAGTGCTTGCGCAAACTGTTCACGCGTTACCCCAGAAAACTCACCGCGAAGCGCTTCTTTATCCGCGAATGCGATCGAGTGAGCGATCCCTGAAATCTTACCGTGGTCCGCATGAATCATTTGGAAGACCTGTTCAATCTCTTCGTCACTCGTGACATCACACGTATAATAAGAAGCCGGTCGTGATAATTCTTGTCCTAATTTTTCAAGTGGTGCCTTGAAACGTTCTCCGACATATGTAAATGCCAGGCTTGCTCCAGCAGCGTCGAGCGCACGTGCGATACCCCATGCAATCGAACGTTGGTTAATGACGCCCATGACGACGTACGTCTTGCCTTCGAGTGAAGGATAAATATTCATGATAAAGTCCCCCTTGAATTAGTACCTGGTAATAAAACCTATCTTCAGGTTACAAAAACGTAACGCTTCTGTCAACCATCGCTCTTGATATTGCGGATTTGATAAATTACGGTAATATAGAAAGAGATAGAAAGTAGGGATGAAATGAATCGATTCAAATCATTTACACAACGTTATGATCATACGTTGCTTTTTTTACTCGCCTGTCTGATGGTCATCAGTATCATCGCCATCTATACAGCACAACCTTCGCTTAAAGGTGCGATCAGTGCCATTAACTTCTCTGCCAAACAAATTCAATGGTATGTCATCGGCTTCATGGCGTTATCCGTCGTCATTTTCATCGATTATGAACAGTTGAAGCGATTCCACTGGTTTTTATATGGAGCAGGTATCGTGTCATTGATTGGTCTTGTCGTTCTTCGAAACACACCAATCGTCACTGAAATCAAAGGGGCATACGGTTGGTATCAATTCCCCGTTATCGGTACGGTTCAACCGGCTGAGTTCATGAAGTTCTTTTTGATCGTTACGCTCGCTGCCGTCATTACCGAGCACAATGCGCGTTATGTTCAACATGAAAGAGATCTCTTGTTACTTATCAAGTTGGTCGCGGTTACAGCCTTACCGCTCGGTCTTATCATCATTCAGCCCGATCTAGGGATCGGTTTGATTCTATGCGTCATCTTAGCATGTGCGATGTTGTTATCCGGACTAAACTGGAAATGGCTTTTGACGATGTTCGGTCTGTTCGCAGGAGCCGTCATCATCTTCTTTTACCTGTTCTTTTTCCAAAACGATTTACTCGCAACCTTTTTCCCAGGTCACGCGATGAACCGGATCATGGCTTGGTTGCAACCGTTCGAATATGCGGATGATCTGTCGTACCAACTCGTCCAAGCAATCAACGCAACAGGTTCAGGGCAAATGTTCGGCGTTGGGTACGGGAAACTGCAAGTGTTCGTTCCAGAATTGCATACAGACTTCATCTTTACGACGATTGCCTCACACTACGGTTTCATCGGGGCTGCCATCGTCTTGATCGTCTTGTTCCTGTTCGTCTATCGCTTGATTCAGATTGCTCTCGAGACAGCGGATCCATTTGGTACCTATATCGTGACAGGATATGTCGCGATGTTTACGTTCCAAATCTTCCAAAACATCGGGATGACGATTGGTGTCTTACCAATCACAGGTCTTCCCTTACCGTTCATCAGTTATGGGGGATCAACGATGATCGTAAACCTCGTCGGTCTAGGATTGATCATGGCAATCGCCTCTCAATCTCGGATTTCCATGTTCGATGAAGACTAAGCACAAATAAAAGGCAGTGGACCGAGTCCATTGCCTTTTATTTGTGTACTTTATCCTTCCAATCGAAGATCCTCAGGAAGTGGTGCTTCAAAACGAACCCGTTCTCCCGTCGCAGGATGAAGGAACGTTGCTGACGCACTATGGAGCGCCTGACGCGGAAGTAACGGGTTCCCTTGATACATCGTATCGCCAATCAAGGGATGCCCAAGAAAAGCAAGATGGACACGAATTTGGTGTGTCCGACCTGTCTCTAGTCGGATATCGAGTAATGAAATTTCTTGGTCAAAGGCTCGAACTAGACGGCTATTTAAGATATGCGTGATGGCACGTTGACCATCTGGTCGTACCATCCGTTCCATAAAGGAATGATCGGTTTGACCAATCGGTTGATCAATCGTTTGTACCGGTACGTTTCCGGGTGCATACGCTAAGTAATGTCGTTCTAATTCATTAGATCGTTGCATGAGACTCATCCGGTGATGGGCAAGCCCGTGTTTCGCGAACAAGACAAGACCACTCGTATCACGATCGAGCCGATTAACGATATGGATTGCATACGGAATTCCTTGTTTTCGGTAATAACCAAGGACATAGTTCGATAATGAGCGTTCCGGATGCAGTCGTGACGGGATCGATGCCATGCCCGGCGGTTTATTGACGACGAGCAACCAATCATCTTCAAACAAAATATCAAGTTCCCCTTCTGTCGCCACCATATCCGGTGCTGGTGTCTCTTCCGGGAAGAAGACATGGACACGATCACCCGCGTGTAAGACGTCGTGGACGTTAACATGCTGACCATTACGCGTGATATCCCCATGATTTTTAATCGATACTAACATTTTCCGCGAAATCCCTAAGCGGGTCGTACAAAAATGACTGACACGCCAGCCATCCTCAATGTCAGTCACCATCTGTTGTAGCTGAAATCCATTCATGTTTCCATTTCCTTTACTTTAACGTCTTTCGTCTGCCAGGAAAGATTCCCGCACCCGTTGCCAGAACGGGAAAGAACGAAAACGAGCAAATTTCACTTTTTTATCAGAGACCCGGCACCGAATCGATGTCACGTTTTGATGAATGATCGAAGCATAGTGGTCATAGGTCATCTGAAAATCAATCGGATTAACGGGACGAATTTCGACATCATGATGTTTGGGTAGCAACATCGGTGAGCCGATCGTCCGGTAGACACGATTGTTGATGGAAGCCATCTCTGTAATTTGAATTGCTTCGAGCGCCGGGTGAACGATCGCTCCGCCGAGTGCCTTATTGTACGCTGTCGAACCAGACGGTGTCGATACACACAGTCCATCACCTCGGAATGTCTCAAAGTAGTCGCCTCGAATCGATAAATCGCAAACGAGCGTCTGATTAAAACTTTTAATCGTACATTCATTCAAGGCAAGCAGTTGGTTGTGTGAACCGTCCGCATAATCAATCGAGAGTTCAAGCAACGGGTATTGAACCGTCGCTAAATCCTGCTTCGCGATATGATCAATCAGTTCATCCATTTCTTCAGGGCGCCAATCCGCATAAAAACCAAGATGCCCCGTATGAATCCCAACAAGCGTGATCGTCTCTACTTGATCGAGATACGAATGGAACGCCTGTAGCATCGTTCCGTCTCCACCGATCGAGACGACGATTTCCGGCTGGCTGACATCAAGAATACATCCCCGATCCGTCAATGCCTGCTCGAGTTGCTGTTTCAGCGCATGAGATCGCTCATCATCACGAGCCGTGATTGCAAAACGCATGGTCATCCCCCTACTCTTTTAATCGTTCAGACGCCTTAGCGTCGCGTTGAAAGACGAGTTGTGCGTCTTGGATTTCTACTTTCAGCTGGCTCATCTCCGCATCAAGCAAAAATGCTGCCTCTGCTGCACGACGCAGACGCTCACGCGTCTCTTCCGGAATATTTCCTTGGTACTTATAATTCAACGAGTGTTCAATCGTTGCCCAGAAGTTCATCGCAAGCGTTCGAATTTGGATCTCGACTAACGTCGGAACTTCACCTTCGATCGTCTGTACCGGATAGGCAATGATGACGTGATACGATCGATAGCCACTATCCTTTTTTTGCGTAATGTAGTTCCGTTCTTCGACGATTTTAAAATCTCCGCGCGAGCGCAACAGCTCAAGGACATGAATGATATCATCGACGAATTGACACATGATACGTAATCCGGCGATATCCTGCATGTCTTGTTCTAATGACTCACGCGCAATTGCTTTTCGTTCCGCTTTTTGAAGAATGCTCTTTACAGGTTTGACCCGTCCTGTGACAAATTCAATCGGTGAATGTTCTCCCCGTTGCTGAAATTGTTTACGAATCGCTTTTAGCTTAACTTTCAACTCATCGACCGCGATCTGATACGGTGCAAGAAATAAATCCCAATTTTCTTTTGTCATCTGATTTGTCACCACTTTTAATCGAATAGTATTGGTTCACTGCCTGTTCCTACCTCATTCATGTTATCATATTTTCAGACATTCAACTAGAAAGGCGTGATTCCGATTAGACAAGAATTGGAAATCGAATTTAAGAACTTATTGTCTGAACAAGAATATCTATCGTTATTTACCCATTATGCGTCAGCTAAACAACCCATTTGGCAAGCAAATGATTATTTTGATACGCCAGATTTTGAACTTCGAAAAAAAGGTGCTGCATTACGGATTCGTGAGAAAAAACAAGGGCTCGTACTGACTTTAAAACAACCCCATGAGGAAGGGTTGCTTGAAACGCATGTCACGTTATCATCAACTGAAGCAGAAGATCTGTTCAAATACGGTCTAATTCATTCCGAAGAGATGAACGAACAGCTAAAGTCATTTGATTTACAGGGATCTTTGGAGCATTTAGGTCGATTAGAGACAGAACGAATCGAAACCGTGCTCCCGGAAGGATTGCTTGTCCTTGATAAAAGTCGCTATCTCGGACACACCGATTATGAGTTAGAGTTTGAGGTCAGTAACTTCGAACAAGGGCAAAAGGATTTCGAGCGACTTCTTTCAGAACATGACATTCCCCAGCGCAAAACAAAAAACAAAATCGTTCGCTTCATGGAGCGTAAAGCGCTTTCTTGATTTTTCGTGTAAGAATGAACAAGCAAAACCTTTGCTCTTTCTTTTTTTTCGTTGCTAAAATAGGGTAACGATAACAACAGGAAGGGGTGAACGGATGGAACACTCACAATGTAACGGATCTTATTGTTCATTGGACGAACCATCGATTCAACAACCGACGAAACCTCTGGAAATCTATCATTTTCTAGATGTGACACAAACGGATGGTTTACGGTTGATACCCGTCCTCAAGAAGCTAGAGCTAGAATATGGTCATCTGTTCCGTCTTCGGACGATTGCAACGATTCCATGTGCTCCATCACGATCTGCATGCGATATGTCACCACTCGTCATTCTAAAAGCAATTGAGCTTCAAGGAAAGACGTTTGGTATGCGATTCATGCGACGCCTTCGAATGCTTCATAACGTCGAAGGAGAAAGTGCTTATAGTCGCCCATCATTGATGCGGCTAGCAGAGGCATTAACGGAGTATGGTTTGGATTTAGAAGAATTTCATCGTGATGTCTCGTCGGATACGATTCAGCAAATGCTCGAGAAAGAAACCGAACTAGTCACCGATTGGGATGTTCGGATTCTTCCAACACTCGCTTTTGTCGGAGACGAAGAAGCGATCAAAGCAGAAGGACCTTATGAGTATTTGGTGTATGTCTCGATCTTAAGTGAATTGCTAGATCATACGATCGAGAAACAACCGAAGCCACCACTCGAACAATTCTTGAGACGGTATGAAACAGCAACAACGGCTGAAATCGCCTTTATTTATGATGCTCCTGAATCCCAGATTGAACACGAATTAAAAAAACTGGTCTTGCAACAAAAATGTGCTTCTCTATCGTACTGTGATGGAAAAGTATGGCGTCATTTAAAAGATTCGGCACATATATAATAAATAGCTTAAATTCTCCATTAATGAACTGGACCCTGAATTACGGATAGTTGTTAAAATATCCCTTTCAGGGTTTTTTGTCTAAAGATATCGATATACTGTACCTATTCAATTTAGGCGGGAGAACTATTCATAAACAGACGCACTTTCAATCCAAATCAAATCAGACAAATTGAAGCGAGTCTTCACACAGCCTAGGTATAATTCAATACAAAGGAGAATTTAAGATTCACGCT
>NZ_WBYY01000093.1:0-11999 GCF_048985645.1 Exiguobacterium sp. A1_3_1
TTAGTCTCGTGGGCTCGGAGATGTGTATAAGAGACAGACCGAGGACGGGTGAACTCCTAACGACTCCGCTATATCCGATACGCGGGCATATCCCTTATCTTCAATCAGTTTATAAATTTGTTCCAAATAATCTTCCATACTCGGAGTTGGCACGACATCACCTTCCCATTTCATTCATTAGCGTTTCCAGTTCCACTCATCACTACGGTATTTCTCGGCAAGACGCTCAATCTCCTGCCACTGCTCACTCGTGAACGTCAACGGAACGAACGACAAATCAAGCGCCTCTTCGAAGCCTTTCGTAAACGCTTCTCGTACCTCGTCAAATGCGACAGCGCGACCTGCTAGCTCATTCAAAGCGACAGCTTTTCCTGAAAAACGCGCTTTCATTCGCTCGCGCATCGACTCATCATCATACAAGAAACAATCAAACAATTCACCTTCATCGACAGAGAGTGGGACCGAACCGTGCTGTAAGACAACGCCTTGATGGCGGACTTGTGCACTTCCTGCGACTTTCCGTTTTCCGACAGCGAGTTCATAATACGATGCTGCATCAAAACAGACGGCTGATTTCGGCTTCCGTAATTCTTCTTTTTCCTCTTCCGTCAACGGAACGGAAAATTCGACCGGAATGCCGAGGTGATGGTATCCTTTGCGAATCCCTTCCGTCAACATCCGATAACTTTCGATGACCGTGCGTGGTAAACCTTCTGTATCTTCCGGGATGACGACACTGTACGTCAACTCGTCTGCATGCAAGACAGCGCGCCCTCCTGTCATCCGACGCACGATCGGAATCCCGAGCTCTGCAATCCGCTCTCGATCGATATCACGGGTTGCCCGTTGAAAATGACCAACACTTAATCCGCGTGGTTCCCATGAGTAAAAACGAAGCGTCGGTGCGATCTCCCCCCGCCCGACGAACTGAATCAATGCTTCATCGATTGCCATGTTCATTGCCGGCTCCATCGCCGGCGTCGTCAACACTTGCCACTCTCTGTTCACTTGAGCACCCCCAAAACGTTTCCGTCTTAGTGTATCAAACCCATTCTCGGTCGCGCAATCACGAGTCGATTGCCGAAATCGATTTCGTTGACTATAATGAAACAGAGGTTAAACGAACGAAGGGGTTGGAAGTCGAATATGGAAACTGGAACTATCATTACGATCGTATTATGGGTCGCGCTGATCGCCTACATCGCTTGGCGTTTCATGCCGGTCAAAGGCATCACGAAATTGTCGCAAGAAGAATTCCGTGCGAACTACCGTAAAGCACAAATCGTCGATGTTCGCGAAACACAGGAATTCAAAGGTGGACACATCGTCGGTGCCCGTAACATCCCGGTCAGCCAAATGAAGATGCGCTCGAAGGAATTACGAAAAGACATGCCGATTTACTTGTATTGTCAAGGTAGCATGCGTTCTTCACAGGCTGCAAAAGTCTTGAAAAAAGCAGGCTATACGAATCTGTATCAGTTAAAAGGCGGATTCAAGCAGTGGTCAGGAAAAATCAAACGGAGCTAATGCTTCGTTCATCGCAAAAAGAGGATCTCTCCTTCGTCGGAGAAATCCTCTTTTTTATGAAATAGCTTATGCGTGTACTTCTTGTTTTGGTTCGTAGCGTAAGACCGGTTTTCGAGCAGCAAGTGTCTCGTCCATCCGTTTGACGATTGTCGTGTGTGGTGCGTTCAAGACGACATCCGGTGTCTCTTCGACCTCTTTTGCAATCTGGAGCATCGCATCACAGAAGGCATCGAGTGTTTCTTTCGACTCTGTTTCCGTCGGTTCGATCATGATACACTCCTCGACGTTCAATGGGAAGTAGATCGTTGGTGGATGGTATCCAAAGTCAAGCAGACGTTTAGCGATGTCAAGCGTCCGGACACCTAGTGCTTTTTGACGTTTACCCGACAAGACGAATTCGTGCTTGCAATAGACGTCGTATGGCGCGTCATACGCACCTTTGAGACGAGCCAACATATAGTTCGCATTCAAGACCGCTTCTTTCGAGACGCGAGCGAGACCTGCTCCACCCATCGTCCGAATATAGCTATAGGCACGCACGTTGATGCCGAAGTTACCGTAGAATGGTTTGACACGACCGATTGCTTCCGGGCGATCGTAGTCGAGGACATAACGCTCTTCCTCTTTGCGGACGATCGGTTTCGGTAAATACGGAATCAAATCTTGTTTGACCCCTACTGGACCCGACCCTGGTCCGCCGCCACCGTGCGGTCCTGTGAACGTCTTATGCAAGTTCAAGTGGACGACATCAAAGCCCATGTCTCCTGGACGAGCGATGCCCATGATCGCATTCGAGTTCGCACCATCGTAGTACAGTTTTCCGCCTGCCTCATGCACCGCTTTTGCGATTTCGACGATATCCGACTCGAATAAACCGAGCGTGTTTGGATTCGTCAACATGAGTGCCGCTGTATCGTCACCGACTTTTTTCTTTAAGTCTGCTAAATCAACGAGACCACGTTCATTCGATAAGACCGTCACGGTATCAAATCCAGCGACTGATGCCGATGCGGGATTCGTTCCGTGTGCCGAGTCCGGTACGAGGACTTTCGTCCGTTTAAAGTCACCACGTGCATGATGGTAGGCCTTAATCAACATCAAGCCTGTCCATTCACCGTGTGCTCCCGCCGCCGGCTGGAGCGTCACTTCATCCATTCCTGTGATGACTGCGAGTTTTTCTTGCAGATCATACATTAAACCGAGTGCCCCTTGGACACTTTCGACTGGTTGAAGCGGGTGAATGTGTGCAAACCCAGGGAGGCGTGCCATATCTTCATTGATTTTCGGGTTGTATTTCATCGTACATGATCCGAGTGGATAGAATCCAGAATCCACACCATGGTTACGGTTCGAGAGTGCCGTGTAGTGACGGACGAGATCCAGTTCAGATACTTCCGGTAGCGCCACGTCTTCCTTCCGTAACATCGAGGTCGGTAACAATTCTTCTACTGCCACCTCATCGACAGTCGGTAACGGTAAGCTATAGGCGATACGACCCGGTTTAGAAATTTCAAAGATCAATGTTTGCTCATTCATGTGTGAGTCCCCCTAACGCTGTCACGAATTGATCCAACTCTTCATTCGTCCGTAATTCCGTTGCACAAACAAGCATTTCATTTTGACGTGCCGCGTCATACGATCCTAACGGCAAACCGCCGATGATCCCGTGATCGAGCAATTGTTGACTCGCACGTGTCGCGTCGATTGGTAGCGTAACGACGAATTCATTGAAGCTCGGTCCATCGTCAACGATTGTAAAGCCAGCCTGTTTCAGCTTTTGTTTTAAGGCATGTGCCGTTTGCAAGTTACGTGTCGCGAGTTCCCGGATACCCCGTTTTCCGAGTGCACTCATCGCAATCGAAGCAGCGAGTGCATTCAACGCTTGGTTCGAACAGATATTAGATGTCGCCTTGTCACGGCGAATGTGTTGTTCACGTGCTTGTAACGTCAGAACGAAACCGCGTTTCCCATTCTCATCGACGGTCTGTCCAACGAGACGTCCCGGAATCTTACGCATCAACGCTTTTGTCGTCGTGAAATAACCACATGTCGGTCCACCAAAGCTTTGTGGAATTCCGAACGGTTGGCAATCTCCGATCGTAATGTCAGCGCCAAGTTTACCTGGCGCTTCTAAGATACCGAGTGCCAGTGGATTCGCAGAGACGATGAAGAGCGCACCACGTGCATGAGTCGCATCGGCCAATGCTTGTAGTTCTTCGACACGACCGTAGAAGTTCGGATACTGCACGATGACACAGGCGACGTCTTCGATGGCATCGAGTTGATCGATCCGTGTGACACCTTGCTCAAGCGATAATGTCTCGACGTTTAGTCCAGGACCGTTCGCATACGTCCGAACGACATCGTGTGCTTCCGGGTGAACGCCGTCTGAAAGAACGATCGTCTTTTTCTTCGTATGAGCACACGCAAGCATGGCCGCTTCCGCTAACGCCGTGATCCCGTCATACATCGAAGAATTCGCGACATCCATCCCTGTCAATTCACAAATCATCGATTGGAATTCAAAAATCGCTTGTAGCTCACCTTGCGAAATCTCTGGCTGATATGGTGTATAGGCAGTGTAAAACTCTGAGCGCAGTAACATATGGTTGACGACAGCAGGTGCATAGTGATCATAGATGCCTGCGCCAAGGAACGATGGATATTGTTTCGTATTCATGTTTTGGTCGGCAAGCTTCGATAGCGTCCGAATCAAGTCCGTTTCCGGAAGTGGCACGCCGACTTCTTCCAATGTACCGTTATCACGGACGGATGCCGGGATATCAGCGAGTAAATCTTCGATTGATGCTGCACCGATCGTCTGTAACATCGCCTGCTCATCTTCTGCTGTCATTGGTAAATAACGAAAATCCATAGAAATATCCCCCTTATTTCGTGCGACGATAAAACGGTGTCGCTGTTCGTTTCGCTGCTAAACGTTTTCCGCGTACTTCCACTTCAAATTGCTCTTGTTCCGCTACTTCTGCAGGAACGAGTGCCCAAGCAATCGCTTTTCCGACTGTCGGCGGCAACGTACCTGTCGTCACCACACCAACGACTTTCCCGTCATGCCAAACCGGTGCATCTTGACGCGCAATCCCTTTATCGAGTAATTCAAGACCGATCAAGCGTCGCGGTGCTCCTTGTTCTTTCTGTTGCAACAAGACTTCCGAACCGACGAACGGTTTGACTTGTGGTTTGACCGCAAAGCCCATTCCCGCTTCGATGGGTGAAATCGTTGCTGATAATTCATGTCCATAAAGAGGAAGACATGCTTCAAACCGTAATGTGTCACGTGCCCCGAGCCCGCATGGTACGACACCTTGCTCAAGTAGTGCTTGCCAGACAGCAGGTGCGTCACCAGCTGCCATGTAGAGTTCGAACCCATCTTCCCCTGTGTACCCACTGCGTGAGACGATCATTTCCACTCCTGCAACCGTCCCCTGTTGGAACTTGAAAAATCCGATCTCTGATAAGACAAGTGGTGTCATGCCGGAAAGGATGGCTTCCGCACGTGGTCCTTGGACAGCAATTTGACCATATTGTTCCGATTGATTCTCAAGTGTGACGTCCCCTGTTAGATAGTGACGTAAATGTTGTTCGTCTTTTTCAATGTTCGAAGCATTGACGACGAGAAGATAGTCCGTTTCTGCCAAACGATAGACGAGTAAATCATCCACTGTCCCACCGTCTTCTTGGCATAAGACGTTATATTGCGCTTGCCCCACCGCAATCTTTGAAATATCGTTCGATAATGTAGCTTGTAAAAACGTCAGAGCATCCGGTCCGCTGACGAACAGTTCTCCCATGTGCGAGACATCGAACATGCCGACGTTCTCCCTTACTGCAACGTGTTCTTCTTTAATCGAGGAAAACAAAACTGGCATTTCAAATCCCGCAAAATCCACCATCTTACCGGTTTGCGAAACCGTTTCGAATAACGGTGTTCTTTTCAATGTCGTTTGACTCATACAAATCCCCCTATTTACGAACGTTTTCACTCTCTCTTCTCTTTAATGTTCCATTTTCAAATCCATCTTACCAATTAAAATCATAATTATCTAGTATTATTCGGAAAAAGGAACATACGAAAAAGAGAGAAAGGACACTGTCCCTTCTCTCCTATTGTTTCATATTCTTCCCATGAAAGCCATTTCAAAATTGTTTGATTCCGGCAGTTCGTTTGATTTCTTCCTGGAGTCGACGACCTTCCGTCACCAATTGGCTCGCTCCTTGCTTCACACGATTTCCTTCTTCAGTGATTCGATTGATATTCCCTTTGATTTGATCGATTCGCTGCGTCGTATGATCAATGTTCGTCTGCAAGGTTTGCTGACGAATCGTAAAGCGCTCCATCAGTTGTTTTAACTGCCGAATATCCTGAGACAGCTTCTTTTTGTAAAGACTGAATCCAAACAACACGAGTCCTATGATAGCCAATAAAATAATACCTAACGTAATCCAAATCATGACTTCTCCTCCAATACAGTTTCAATCGCACGCGTTAATTCTTCGATTGATGCCGTTCCTTCAAGTCGGACAGTAGCTACTCCAGCATATAAGGAATAGCGACGTTCAAACAATCGTCTCACTTGTTCCCGTTCTGTCACGAGTGGACGATTCGGATCAGCGGCGATCCGTTCCCAAATCAAATCAAAGGGTGTATCGATCCAGACGACTGTTCCGGACTCCTGCATGTACAGTCGGTTCTCTTCTCGTTCGACGATCCCGCCACCTGTGACGACCACTTCGGCTTTGCTACTCTTCAACAATTCGCTTTCATGTGTACGAAACCCTGCTTCGCCATGCTCAGCGAAAAAAGCGGTAATCGTTTGTCCATGTTCCTGTTCGAACCGTTCATCCAGTTCGTCGACCTCGTATTGTGAACCCAATCGATGTCCGACGGCTGTTTTACCAGTTCCCATAAACCCAATCAAATAAACCTTACTCATGTGTGACGACCGCCTCGATTCTTTGACCATTCTCTAATCTCGCTTCCATTTTAAAGCCTTTATCGGTCGCTGTACAGCTGACTTGTCCGATTGGGTAGCGGAGGGTCTCGTCCTTCGTACAATCTGCTTTCGCCGCTCGGATGAGAGACTCGAGTTGAAGGGCTTCTTGCTCTAACTGATGATGCCGCATCTCTTCGTCAATTTGCTGACAAGAAATCAAGAGCACGACTCCCATTCCTAGAAGTAACAGTAACGTTTGAATCAAGATGAATCCTTCCTGACGCATCGGAAGGAACGTCTGCTGTCGTTCAACTGAATCGAGAGAATCTCGGCATCCCCTGTCACGGTATAGTGTTTGACGTCGCGGGCGTATGTCAGTTCACCTCCCTGTTCTTTCTTGAGACGCAGTTGATCTTGCACACGGACGAGACGCCACTTTTCAGCCGTCTCTCCCGGATTGACGTCCATTCCACGAATCTCGTCTCCGACGCGCTCACACATCGTACTACGCCACATCAGTCGTTCCACGGTATGAAAGAACAATTTTTCATTCATTCGGTTGACTTCCGGCGGACGAACGAGAGGGGTCAATGTCAAGATTGCCAGCAGAAGAAGTGGGCTCAGCCATAGGACGAATGAGAGTTCGAGAAGGGTCATTCCGGATTCCGCTCGCAAGACACATCGTTTCATTGCACCACTCTCCTTGTTTCAGGACATAGGACGCTGTTCGGTTTTCAACTTGATCCGTCGCCATCTGCTCAAGCTGTTCCGTCTCTTGTTCCCATTTCATTTGTTTCGTCCGTAAATCGAGATAAGGATCAATCGCTAACATCATAAAGATACCGATTGCAACGATCGAGAGCATCACTTCAAGCAAAGAGAAGCCCGCTTGGCGTTCGTTCTGCATCCTTCTCACCTCACTTTACGGATTGTCATTTGATAGTTCCCAAGTAAGAATTTGATTTCATATTCGGCTGTTGCCGAACGGCAAGACCAAGTCGCTGCATAAATCGAGTGATAGCTTTTAAAATAGATGATGCGATTCGAGGGTGGAACGGTACACGTATGACCATTTTGGAATGTCCGTTGCCATAACAACCGGTCATCCGCAAGGACAAGATATCCTGCATCGTCTCCTCGAAATCGAAACTGCATCAATGATTGATCTTGCTTTGAGTACTGCATCAGTCGAAGTGTCTGAATATCTTGTTCCATCAGACGAACCTCTTGTTCAAGCGGAATCCAGTCCGGTCGTTTTTCAAACAGTGCCGGTAATAAAAAAACAAGTAAACAAGCAATGATTGTCAGCACCGCCGTCATCTCAAATAAGGTAAATCCACGTTCACTTCGTAAGTTCGCCAGTCTTCGGATCATACGTATACGTCTCCTGATCACAGACGAGAGCATTCGGTTTATCAGCTGTTCCGCGATTGATCGTCTGAAGCGATTCTGGGTACTTCTTCTCTTTGGCATAGTAAAGGTTTACTTCTGACCGAATGACTCGAATGTTCGCCTCACAACTCACACCTTTCGCCTGGTCCTTTCCACTTGTCATCGTTGGAATCAAAACGAGCAGTAATAACGAAATGATCAATAAGACGGCTGCCATCTCAAGTAAGGTGAATCCATCCTGTCGCTTTAAGAATTGTTTCATCGTATCGTCTCCTCTGTTTAGAATGGAAGCTGCTGTATCGCTAGCTGTATCGGATAATACAAGATGAGAAACAACGTTCCCGTCATGATCGTCAATCCACCGTACAAAATCGGCTCTATCCATAACAACTTTTTCTCTAGTTCCTCTTCCATCGACTCATGCAAAAGTGTCGCTTGTTCAAGCAATAACGGTCCAAGATCGCCACTTTCCCGCGCCAAATGGACGATTCCAATCGTCTCGGCTTCGATGATCTCATCTTCGCCAAGCGCTTCTGCAAGTGGTTCCCCTGCCTGTTGTTTAGCATGTAGACGAGCATAGAGATGCCCTTTTTTATTCGCTTGTCCTTGCTCTAGATGGCGAAAGGTCTCTTCGAGCGAGAAGCCAGCATCGATGAACGATCCTACTTCGATCGTGAATAAATAGCTGTAGTAGAGGCGAATCAAACGCTGTAGCGGTTTCAGTCGTAAAATACGGTTTAACGGAAAGAAGCGAAAAAAGAGGTACCCGGAGGTCAACAAAATAACGGGAATACTTGCGAGCAGATATTTCGCAGAGGGGTGAAGAAGGAGATGCAGAAATGAGGGGAGAGTCTTCGGGTCCGACATCTCGAGGAGAGACGGAAATACGTAGAGGGCGTAAAAGAAGAACAGAAGAAATAGACTGGTCGCTAGAACAAGCGGATACCGAATCATCTTCCAAAACTTCGATCGCATTTCTGTTTCGAGGTCGAGCAGTTTCACGATTTGGCGAAGAACGAGCAATGGTCGCTCTGTCCTTTCTCCAACGAAAAGAAGTCGTTTTAAGGTATTCGTTAACGCAAGCGGTTCAAGCGATGCTGCAAAGGAGTCTCCTTTTTCAAGACATTGTTCCATTTCTCCAACTACTTCCGCGAACGGCTGACGCTCGAATCGTTTTAAAATGAGTAACGTCTCTTTCGCGGAAATGCCTTTTGATAACAAACGGTGATATCGTTTTAAGAACCGACTTTGATCGCGGCTTGTAAGTTTCTGACGGTACAGCGGACATCCTCTCCTTTTCGCTCGAGATGAATGATGCGTTGACAGACAGCTAGTTCTGACTCTTCGATCCCTAAACTACGCAATCGCAATCGCGCCTCATCAATACTTCCAGCGTGTAACGTAAATAACACGACGTGACCACTAAGTGCGGCATTCATCGTCAAACGTGCTGCCTCTCTCGTCCGCACCTCACCAAAAACAATCCAATCCGGATCCGCTCGCAATATTTCCTCAAAACATCGCGTAGCAGTGAAGCCTGCCTTTTCATTTAGTTCCAGTTGTAAGACGTTTGGTACCGTACATTCCACCGGATCTTCAATCGAGATGATTCGCTTTTCTTCCATTGCACTCATCAAGGAATATAACATCGTCGTCTTTCCTGCACCTGTCGATCCAGAAATGACGATACACCCGTGTCGTTGTTCAGCTAACCAAGCGAAGTCCAATTGATTGTGTAACGTTCGTAAAGCTGTTTCTTGAGAGACCGTTGATCGATAAAATCGCCACGACATCGCATCCCCTTGTCGACTCGGCAACAACGAGACACGCATGCCCTTTTTCCCGTGCGGATACAAACCACTTTGCGGAATCCGCTCATTCTGTTCCTTTAAGTTCGCCTCATAGCGGACATGACTGACAAGTGTCCGGTAACGTGTCAGTTCCACCTCTTCTTGTTCACACAAACCATCACCCGTTCGACAAACTATTCGGACGCAAGCTTCATTCGGTACGAAATGAACATCTGTTGCACCAAGTGATTCGAATCGTTCCATGAGTTGTGTCGTCCATTCCTTCATTTCTCTTCACCTCCCTACCGCAAACAATACACAAAAAAAAGAAGCCGACCAAACCGGCTTCTTTACGATACGTGTGCGATTGTCCGATGTTTACGCTTCGCCAATGTCTCAAGACCTGGTTTATCGTATCCGATAACAAGTTGTTTTCCATCAGTGATGATTGGGCGGCGTAATAATTTCGGATTGTCACTCATGAGGCGTAATAACTCACTGAGTTTCATGTCTTCAATATCAATGCCGAGATCCTTGAAGGCTTGACTGCGTGTTGCGAGCAAACTTTCAATCCCATCCGTCGATAATTTCAACAGTTCCATGAGTTCATCAACTGTTGGAGCATTTCTGAACAGATGACGTTCCTCTACATCAACATGTTCCTCTTTTAACCATGATTTCGTTTTACGACATGATGTACAGCTTGGGTATGTGAAAAAGACTAACTCATTCGTCATTTTTGCTCCTCCTCTCAAAGTGTGGGGTTTCATTACAGTTACTATAGCACGTCAATTTGACTTTGTACACCTTTTGTACAACTATTGTACAACTTTTTTTGAAACTTCATCTTTTGTTCACAGTTATTCCTTAACAATCACTAGAACAGGATGGACGGATGATTGTTTGCTTGGTAAAATAAGTACGTATATTGACTATCTGTCGGATTTAGGGGGTTATAGGAATGGGGAGAATGTACCGCGTACTCGGTTTCTGGACTGGTATCATCGCAGTCATGGCATTTATCGGCGCATTGGGTGGCGATGCAAGCTCAAGTGAGCATACGGATTCATTTTTAGTCATGGGCTTCGTCTTCTTAGCACAAACTGTCTTTTTTGCAGCGCTCGGTTACTTGCGCTTAACTGAAAAAACGTATGTCTATATCTTTGGAGCTTACTTAACTGTATTTTTCATCGTCTTTACGTACTGGTCGAACTTCCAGATGTAATGAAAAAAACTCGTCATCCTTTTGGATGGCGAGTTTTTTTAGTCAGAGGAATGGATTCGATTTCATTTCTTGACGAATCGTCGTACTCGGACCATGCCCTGGATAAACCGTCGTATCTGCCGGTAGTTCCGCGATGAGTCGATCCAGTGAACGCATCAATACGTCTTGATCCCCACCGTGTAGATCCGTTCGTCCGACGCCTTGCTGGAACAGGAGATCTCCACCGAACGCGATCCGTTCTCCTTTAAAGTAGAACGTCACACTTCCTGGTGAGTGTCCTGGCGTCTCAAGTACATGCATCGAAAAGCTACCGATCGTCAATCGTCCTGGTTGCAACAAATGATCCGCTGGTTTCATCCGCATCGGTGGCATTCCGAATTTTGCTGAACCATTCCATTCTGGATTACCGAGCCATCCTGCTTCTTCCGGATGCACGTAGACAGGGGCTTCCGTGAAGCGTCGTAACATATCCACACCACCAATGTGGTCAAAATGCGCATGCGTCAACAAAATCGCTTTTAATGTTGCTCCCCGACTTTCAATCTCATCGAAAAACCGCATATCTTCTGTACCCGGATCAATGACGAGACATTCCTTATCTTTAAATAACAAATAACCATTCTCAGATGCCATACCGGAAGTGATCATTACGATTTCCATTCTATAAAACCCCTTTACAATAGACTCTTCTCCTACTATACACGAAATTGTCGAAAGTTCCTGCAACGCCCTCTCGACTTTATCCCGCCAGTCGGATAAACTAAAAAGTGAGATTTAAGTGAAATCTTCGTGAAATTCATAACGTGATTGTTTAAGGGGGAGTACGTCATGCATTTGGATCAACCAATCGGTTGGCTTTTCTTCTTCGTCGCACTCGTCGGCGTTTGGGCCGTCGTTCGTTCACTTAAGAAACGCCAAATGTTTCCACTCGTATTCGCAGGTCTGACTGTCGTCTTATTCGGCTGGTTCGGGATTGCGACATTGATTTACGGCGGTATTCCATCGTAATCAAGATACGCTAAAAAGAGGCTGACTCAAAAGTCAGTATCTACAAAGATAAGGGAGGCAGATTGATGATCTGCCTCCCTTATCTCGTAATAAAAAGAATGACGC
>NZ_WBYY01000094.1:0-11868 GCF_048985645.1 Exiguobacterium sp. A1_3_1
TCGTGGGCTCGGAGATGTGTATAAGAGACAGGTGTAACGCTCGGTTGAATTCGTGTATGTTCCTGTTGTCTAATCGCGGTACTCATCTGACACCTCCAGTCTTCCGTCGACGTAACAGAATGATGATGAAGACGGCTGCCCCGACCGTTCCGAGAATCAAGGAGACCGGTAGCTCAAACGGACGGATGATCGTGCGTGAAATCAAATCACTGATTAAAATCGTCGCCATCCCAATCAGACAGACCCACGGCAGATTACTACGGAGATCGTCACCGCGAAACATCGAGACGATGTTCGGAACGATCAAGCCGAGGAAGGGCAGATTGCCGATGACGGTCGCGACGACACCGACGGATAAAGCAATCAGCCCAGTCGCAATCAGCATCAGTCGATTGTAGTTGACGCCAAGACTCGTCGCGACGTCTTCACCGAGCCCGACGAGCGTCAAGCGACTCGCGAGAAAGAAGATACAGACCGTGACACCGATGATGATCCAGAGGTATTCGTAGCGACCGATCTGGACGGACGCGAACGAACCGACGAACCAGCCTTCGATCGCTTGGCTGGCACGGAAGAACAACCCGAGGAACGTCGATATCGCGGAGATGACGGCTCCGAGCATCAGACCGATGATTGGGACGATCAACGATGAACGCAGTCGGACCGAACGGAGAAACCAGAAGAAGACCATCGTCCCGATGAACGCAAACACGATGGCTCCGGTCATCCGCATCAACAAGGACGGTGCCGGAACGAGTAAGTAAACGGCTAACAGTCCGAGTCCCGCCCATTCGATCGTTCCCGTCGTCGTCGGTTCAACGAGCCGATTTTGCGTGATCAGTTGCATGACGAGTCCAGCCATTGCCATCGCAGCACCGGTCAGCATCAAGGCAAGTGTCCGTGGAACACGTGTGATCCAGAACATATCGAAATCGTTCGCGGCACTCCGTAGTTCGTAGACACCCGTGAAGAGGGACGCCGTCGCGAGCGCTAAGACGAGACATAAGGTTAAGACGAACGGCTTCGTCCAAACGACAGAAAAGGAAGGTCGAGCGGGTGGCTCAACTCTTCCATTCATTTGTTGCTGTGCGTGTGCCATTACTTCTCGAGCGCTTTCGCGATGTCAGTGAAGAATTCCGAGTACGTCTGAATCGATTCATTCAAGTACGTATCTTTCGGTGCGTAGACGATGTTGTCGTCTTTGATTGCTTTTGTTTTCTGCAGAGCAGGCGCACGGTCGATGACATCTTGCGCCGGTACGGCACCTTCTGCGTTTCCAAGTGGTGCGTCACGGTCAAGAACGAGTAACCAGTCCGGGTTACTTTGAGCGATTGCTTCGACCGAAACTTCATCCCCTTGGTCGTTACCTGATTTTTGTTTGACTTCGAGGGCTGGTTTCCAGTCGAACAAATCATACATTGGTCCGAAGACACGTCCACTCATCGGAGCCGAGAAACCGATATCGCCACCTGAGACGATGACCGACATGATGCTGTCCTGTCCGTTATATGATTTTTTAACGTCTTTGATCGATTGCTCGAGCGTCGTCACGAGCTGATCGGCTTCTTGTTTTTTATCAAAGATCTGTCCGAGTGTCTCAGTCGTATCTTCAAGTCCTTTGACAAGTAATTCGCCTGGCGTACCAGAGTCTTCCGGTAAAGTGATGTCAAGGTCGATGACAGCGGCGTTCGGAACGAGTTTTTTGATGTCTTCATAATGATCAGCGAAGCGCTGGCCGACGATGACGACGTCCGGATTAACACCAGCAATCGCTTCGAGATTCGGTTCGAAGTGCATGCCGACATCGACGATATCCTTATCTTTCGCATACGGTGACTCAGCCGGGAGCAGTCCGACTGGTGCTGCTGCGAGTTCGACGTCCCATGCGGCAAGCGTCTCGAATGTCCGATTGTCGAGTGCGACGACCTTCTTCGGATCAACCGGGACGTTGACCGTTCCATGTGCGTCCTTGATTTTGACCGTCTTCGGTGCTTCCGTGTCTTTCTTCATGTCTGCTTCTCCTGCGTTCCCGCATGCCGCCAGTAAGACAGCAAGCGAACTCACGACGAGTGGTGTTTTCCATTTCCCCATGATGATTCAGCTCCTCTTGTTTAATTTGATAACGCATAAATCACGGATTAAGTAGCAGATGGATTATGTAGTTCTATCTGAGTCATCTGTTCTTAATAAGTGATAATGATTATCATTGTCATGTTCACCGAGAATGATAGCAGACGATTTTAGAAGACGCAACGCTCATTTCCAGTCAAATGGCTGTCCGAATTTTTATCTTCTATAAACTATACGAAAATAAAAAAATGATAATCTTTCTCATTTAGGACTAGAAATAGGACCATCGACCGCTTTTTACAAAAACAGGTTTAAACGATAGTCAAAAGAGAAAGTGGTAATAAATGTAACCTTTTCGTTTTTCAAATCAGAGACGCTACAGAAGATGACTTCGAAATGAGGTGCTGTATGAATCAACCATTTGAAGACTTGAAGATGTATCAAAATTTTGATGAATTGGCAGATGATGTTCTCGATTTCGCAAAAGAGATTCTACCGGACCAGATGCTGTATTTATCAGCGATCGAAGCAGGACAACAACGGATGTTGAAGATCACGAACGATAAAGCAGATATCCCGATGGTGGAAGGCATGCAGATTGAACTGAACCAATCGTTATGTAAGCTGATTGATTTCGAGACGAGACAGCCGGTCGTGCTCGAAGATATTCCGAACGCGGAACAACTCGGCGACTGGCGAAAGGGTTTGGAGGAGGCTCACGTCCGCTCCTACTTAGGTATTCCAATCGTCTTGACGAGCGGGGAGACGTTCGGCACATTATGTGCAATCAATAATCGGGTCAGCTTGTATGAACAGAAGAATGTTCAGCTATTGCAACGGATCGTCCGACTCTTCTTGTACTATTTGGAGCTCGAGCGTCATGCTTGGAAGGACGCGTTGACAGGACTGCATAATCGACGGTACTTAGCGAAGCAGTTCGAGGAGCATCCCGGGCAGACAGGGGCCGTCTTCTTCCTTGATCTCGATGGCTTTAAGCAGGTCAACGACGTCTATGGACACGAGACGGGGGACATCGTCCTGCAAGAAGTCGCACAACGCTTGCGACAGTTCGTCCGCGAACAAGATGATGCGATGGCCGTACGGCTAGGCGGTGATGAATTCATCCTCCATTTCGGTCATTCGGATTCAAGGGCAGGGTGGGAACGACTCGCAGAGCGGATCGTCACTGCGTTAAGTGAGTGGGAAACGGACTACCGGGTATCGACGAGTATCGGGATCGTGATGTATGACACTGCGTTCCGTCCAGAGTTACAGGCCTTATTACAACAGGCGGATGTTGCGCTATATGCCGCTAAGTCGTCAGGAAAGAATACGTATCAGTTCTATGAGATGGCGAAGAAATGAACGAATATCAAAAGACCTGACGCTTCTGAATCCCTTCAGAAACGATCAGGTCTTTTAGTTGCTATGAAGACGATAGACGATCCGAATGATGTCCTTTTTCGGAAGCTCAGGGTATTTGAGACATAACGTCTCGACGCATGTCACGGGATCTTCATTCTCTAACAAGCGGATGGCGTCCTTTACGACTGGATCATGTGGTTCGGTGACTTCGGAAGCTTTAACAGTGGCTTCGCTCGATTGATGAATCAGATAAAACAATAGCGTATGTACAGATACGAGCACGACTTTTGTCGCAAGCGAGATTGTAATGGACTCCACGTAGAGGTCCATCCAGAGTAAGACGCTCAAACTGACGGAACCGTTCACGACAGCAAACAGTATGTTCGAGAAACGACGCTTAAACAGTCCGCCAAGCGCACGCATCATCCCGTCAAAGACGACGCTGACGACCAGGCTAGCGAGATAGAAACATACGAGAAACACCAGACAACCAACGAACGAATCGTAGGACACATCTCCGACGTATAAAATCAGTCCATCGATCATCAGTAAAGGGAGCACTAAGAGCAGACTGAGCAACACAAGCGAGACGGAGGAAACCAGTCGTGACATCCTATCATCCTTTCTGTGCAAATGATTTTGTTAGATAAGAAACGCAGCATCCAAACTAGGATACCGTTTAACACAGTTGATTACAATTATTGACAAACAAGAGGCGTACACAGAATGTTACTCAGTTAAGCGTGGAAATCCTGTCAAAAAGCGCCTTTACGTCCAGTTAACATCTAGATTATCCATTGACAATCCTTCCCTTTCCCTCTTACAATTGAAAATGATTATCAATACAAGTTGGGAGTTCTGCCTACCATGAACGTTAACCGTAAAAAATTACTGATTTCTACTTTCTCGATCCTGTCTTTGACATCATTATTGATCGGCTGCTCGAACCCGGGCGAGTCGACAGGAGAGCGAAAAGATAAAGATACATTGACGCTCGCGTGGCCACGCGACGTCGGAACGATGAACCCGCACGTCTACAACCCATCACAACTGTTCGCACAGTCGATGATCTATGAGCCACTCGTCCACTACGGGGAAGGTGGAAAGCTCGAGCCATACTTAGCCTCGTCTTGGAAGATTTCTGAAGACGGAAAAACGTATACGTTCACGCTCCGTGACGGTGTCAAGTTTTCGGACGGTTCGACGTTTGACGCAGCAATCGTCAAAAAGAACTTTGACGCGATCCTCAAACAAAAAGCCTTACATAGCTGGCTTGGCTTCATCACGAAAATCGAGAAGACAGAAGCTGTCGATGCGAAGACGTTCCGCCTGACATTATCCGAAGCCTATTACCCGACGATCCAAGAGCTCGCGGTCGTTCGCCCGGTCCGTTTCCTAGGAGAAGCGGGATTCCCGGAAAACGGCGATACGTCGAAGGGTGTCAAAAAAGAAGTCGGAACAGGTCCATGGATGCTTGACGAATACAAACCGGATCAGTATGCGACGTTTAAGGTCAATAAGAACTACTGGGGTCCGAAGCCGAACATCGATCACATCAAGGTCGACATCATCCCGGACGCGGAAACGCGTGTCTTAGCACTCGAAAAAGGACAGGTTGATCTGATTTACGGTGAAGGGGCGATCAGCATCGATGCCTTCAATCAGTTGAAGACGGATAAATCCTACAAAACAGAGATGTCCGAACCAGTCGCGACGCGTCTCCTCGTCTTGAATACGAAAAATAAGCGTCTGTCTGACGAACGCGTCCGCCAGGCGCTCCAGCACGGGTTTGATAAAGCCGCTCTCGTCGAAGGGATCACGTCGGGAATAGAAGCACCGGCTGACTACCTGTTGCCACCGAATATGCCGTACACGTCGAACCTAAAAGTGAAGCAACGAGATTATGACGTCAAGGAAGCGAATCGTCTTCTTGACGAAGCAGGTTGGAAACTGCCGAAAGGTGAAAAGGTTCGCGTCAAGGATGGTCAACCGCTGCAAATCGGGATGATGTATGATGCGGCCGAGCAGGTCCAAAAGGCGATGGCCGAAACACTCCAGTCGGAATGGTCGAAAATCGGCGTCGAGCTGAAGACGGAAGCCGTCGAACTGCCAGATCAAGTCCAGCGCTTCAAAGACAACCGATTTGACATCAACTTCTATAGTAACTTCGGTGCACCGTATGATCCGCATACGTTCGTGAACCTGATTGATACGGATGGCTTCGGCTTCAAGGAAGCGATTTCCGCTTATCCGAATAAAGAACAACTGTTGCAAGAGATCAAAGATGTCTTGAAGACGACAGACGAGACGAAGCGTCAGAAGATGTACGCCGACATTCTGCCATCACTCCAAGATCAAGGGGCATTGATTCCGATTTCGTACTTGAAGAAGATGGCGGTCTATCAGTCGGACGTGACGAACTTCCAGTTCCCGGCGAACCGGGATGAGAGTCCATTTGCCCGGATCGGCATTAAGTAAAGGAGGGATGACATGGGGGTCTTCCTCGTCAAACGCATATTATCCGTCATCCCGATTTTGTTACTGGCGGTCTTGATTCTGACAGGGTTGATTCATTTGTCACCGGTTGATCCGGCACAGGCCTATCTGTCCGCTGCTCATATCCAACCGACGGATGAACTACTCGCTGCAAAACGAGCAGAATTCGGACTCGATCAACCGTTCTACAAACAATACTTCGATGCCGTCATCCGCTTGGCGCAGCTCGATTTCGGCACATCGTATCTTTCCGGAAAACCGGTCCTTGAAGATGTCTTGCTCCGCTTACCACCGACGGTCGAGCTGGCAGTGACGAGTCTACTGCTCGCACTCGTCATCAGTATCCCGCTCGGATTCCTTGCTGGGATCAAGAAGAATGGATTCTTTGATCATCTCAGTCGGGCAATCGCCTTCATCGGGGCTTCGATTCCGTCGTTTTGGCTCGGGTATCTGTTTATCTTCTTCTTTGCCGTAAAGCTGGATTGGTTTCCGGTCGGTGGGACGGGAAGTGTGATGCATTTGATCTTACCGGCATTGACACTCGCCTTTCCGTTGATTGCCTTGTATACACGATTGCTCCGTGGCAGTGTGAGTGAAGCATTGAACGAACCGTACGTCTTGTTTGCCCGGACACGTGGCTTAAAGGAAGGACGGATTCTTGGAAAACACGTTCTCCGGATGGCGATTCCACCGATGATCACGGGTCTTGGGATGAACCTTGGGAAGTTGCTGACGGGAACGATCATCGTCGAAACCGTCTTCTCGTGGCCAGGCTTCGGTCGCTACTTCATTGAAGCAATCTTTGATCGGGATATGCCGGTCATCCAAGGCTACGTCTTTCTCGCGGCACTCGTCTTCATCGGTAGCAGTTTGCTCGTCGACATCATTCAAGCCGTGCTCGATCCACGCCTAGCGAAAAAAGGAGGGACGGTATGAATACTCCACTTCCAGCAACGATGATCCGGTCGCGGTATACGCCGCTTCTTTATCTCTGTTCCTTCGTCTTAATCGGGATGGCAGGCATTGCGTTGTTTGCGCCATGGATCGCGCCGCATGATCCGAACCTCGTCGACTTGACGCAAAAGCTCCATGGACCGTCGTCAGCCTATCCACTCGGAACCGACCAACTCGGACGCTGTCTCTTGTCGCGTTTGATTTACGGCGCGCGAATTTCACTCGGCTGTGCCGTGTTGATTTTCATCGCCTCGCTCGCAATCGGACTGTTCGTCGGAACACTTGCCGGTTACCGTGGCGGCTGGGTCGACCAACTCTTGATGCGACTGTGTGACGGTGTGATGGCATTTCCGAGTTTGATTCTCGTCCTCGGTCTCGTCGGTATCTTCGGTCCAGGTCTTAAGCAAGTCATCATCGCCTTGATGCTCGTCCAGTGGGTCTACTACGCGCGAATGTTCCGCGGAATGGTCATGACGCTGAAGACGGAAGCGTTCATCGCCGCTGCTCGCGTCAACGGTTCGTCTTCGTGGAAAATCATCCGGACGCACATCCTGCCGAACATCTTACCGCCGCTGCTCGTCATCGGAACGCTAGAGATGGGCTGGGCGATCATGGATATCTCGGCGATGTCTTTCCTCGGGCTTGGTGTTCAGTCACCGACAGCCGAGTGGGGAGCGATGATTCACGAAGGAAAATCGTACATTCGGACGAATCCGGAATTGATGATTTATCCGGGACTTGCGATCATGCTCGTCATCATCAGCTTTAACCTAGTAGGAGAACAGTTAGCAGAACGATTCGGTGTGTCAAAAACGATGAAATGAGAGGAGGTGCCCGTATCGAACCGATCTTAGCTGTCGACGGTCTGAACGTCCGTACGAAACAACAAGTAACATTGATCGAAGGGGTGACGTTCTCAATTCAAGCTGGACAGATTCTTGGTCTTGTCGGAGAGAGTGGCTGTGGGAAAACGGTGACGAGTCTCGCTTTAATGCGTCTACTTAATCCACAGACAACAGACGTCACTGGCGATATTCGACTGAACGGAACATCAATTCAATCCTTATCAGAACGCGCTGTGCGAACGATTCGGGGCGGTGAGATTGCGTTCATCATGCAAAATCCGATGAGTGCCTTCACACCGGTCTACTCGATCGGGCACCAGATGATCGAGACGATTCAGACCCATACGCGTTGTTCAAAACGTGAAGCGAAACAACAAGCGATGACGGCACTCGAAGAAGTCAATCTGACGGATGCCGCCCGGTTGCTCAAAGCTTATCCGTTCGAGCTGAGTGGAGGGATGTTGCAACGGATCATGATCGCCTTAGCTGTTGCCCTGCGCCCAAGCGTCTTGATTGCCGACGAACCGACGACAGCACTCGACGTCTTCAATCAGAAGACAGTTCTTGAGTTACTCGAACGGATGTGCGCGACCTATGGAACGGCGATGTTACTCATCTCACACGATCTCGGTGTGATCGCTGAACTTGCAGACGATGTCCTCGTCATGCAGCAAGGACGGATCGTTGAGCAGGCAGATGTCTTTGATTTGTTTGATCGACCGCAACATCCATATACACAGTCCCTTCTTGCCCAACATCTAGGAAGGGAGGCGTTCGGATGAGTTTACTACAAATCGATCAAGTCTCACACGTCTACAAACGCCGGTTTCGACCAGCTCAGACCGTCTTACATGATGTCTCGTTGACGCTTGAAGCGGGGCGGTGTCTCGGACTACTTGGGTCGAGTGGTGCCGGCAAAAGTACGCTCGGACGATTGTTACTCGAACTCGAACGTCCGTCAAGCGGTACGATCTGGTTCAACGGTGTCGACCGGCATGCGACAAAACGACCGTTTCAAGGAGATGTCCAAGTCGTCTTCCAGGACTCCTTCGCTGCTGTCAATCCGAAGCTGACGGCGGCCGATATTATCGCCGAACCGCTTGATAACTTCATTCGTTTAAAGGGTGAAGCACGGCGACAGCGTCTCGTCACGCTAATTGAACAAGTCGGGCTCAAGGCGACGGATCTGACGAAATATCCGGCGCAGTTCAGTGGCGGGCAACTCCAGCGGATCGCGATTGCGCGAGCGATTGCTGCTGAACCACGTCTGATCGTTTTAGACGAAGCAGTCAGTAGCCTCGACATGGTCAACAAACGATTGATTCTTGCATTGTTAGCTGACTTGAAACGGCTACACGGTCTAACATATGTCTTCATCACCCATGACATTAAAGCTGCCGAACAACTGTGTGACAGCTTTGCGATTTTGGAGCAGGGACGTCTCGTCGGGCATTACCCGAGTTTAGCAGCGTTCGATGCTGCGACGGATCCTGCCGTTGAACGGATGCGCCAAGCAAAGCTTGCCGTGCATCCAAGGCAACGAACGATTCGAAAGACACAAGCAAACAAAGGATAACGGACGGCTGAACGGCTCCGTTATCCTTTTTGTGTTGTAGCGGTGGATCAATAAGCTGTTTTTCGGAATCGAAGAGCCGACCAGCCGAGTGTGAGAAGAATCCAAATGAGACAAGAAGCGACACCAATCAGATGAGACGAAGAAAAAAACGACGTGTGCGATGGGAGCGACAGTAGCGCACTAGGCATAAAGAATAGAATGTCTGGCATTAATGAAGGAAGTGCAACAAGTAGTAAGGAAACGACGAGCGACAGGATACCAATCGGAACAGCACGTCGCAAGAAAGTGCTGATCAGAAGTGTCAGACTGACGACGAATAACGTCCAAAGACTAAAACCGAGGATGATACGTAGTGCAAGCATCGGTGAGAGAGATCCGAACCAATAGACGGTCAAACAGTAGGACGTGAGGGCGCCGATCAGCATCCCGAATAGACTAATCATCCCGTGACTGAACCATTTCGACAGCAGATAGATATTTCGCGAGACGGGACGCGTCAGAATGAAATCCTGCATGCCAGTTTGTCGGTCTGAAGCAAGCAATCCCATGAAGCTCATGATCAGGACGATCAAGCCGAGCTGATTGAACTGTCCGTGGATCGTTGCGCTGAAGACGTCAAGCGGTTGCGGAGTAGGACGATTCGGATCAACGATGATTCCGTCTGCATTTCCGACGTGTGCGAGCAAGACATCCATGTACATCAACAGCAACGGTTGGGTCACACCGAGAGCAATGAAGAACAGCGGTAACCAAACGATCTTCCATTCTTTCCATGCTTCCAACCACTCGGTCCATGTCAGCGTATAAAAGGTCCTCATACGTCTGCCACCATGTCGAGGAACCGTTCCTCAAGTCCGATTGGTTGATAGGCAATCGAAGCAATCGACCATCCCTGTTGAATCAGAGTAGTCGCTAACTGTGAGAGATCAAGCGGCTGCTGTGCGGAGAACTGATAGCAGCATGGGTTGATTCGATCAATTTCGACTCGTGGAAATCGTGTCGCAGAAAAAGACGGGGCAGCTGTAAGCGTCTCGACTTGAATCCGATATTGATCCACGTTGCGTTGATTATCGAGCGGCCCTAACAATTTTCCGTGTTTAATGACGAGGAAGCGATCGCAACACGTCTTTGCGTCTTCTAACAGGTGCGTTGAGACGATGATCGTCATCCGTTTCTTTAAGCGGAGGATCAATTGATTGATATCATGTCGACCACTCGGATCAAGGGCAGAAGCTGGTTCATCTAGAATCAAAAATGTCGGTTCATGTAAGATGGCTTGAGCGATTCCGAGACGTTGGCGCATGCCGCCGGACAGGCGTTCGATGATTTCTGTTTGTTGACCGTAGAGTCCAACTTCATGTAGAACGGCTGGAATCCGCTTATTTAACGTTGCGCGATCAAGCCCCGACAAGCGTCCGAAGAAACGTAATGATTGTTCGCACGTCATCCAAGGCTTAAAGTCGGTCTGTTGTGATAAGTAGCCGATCGATTGCTGCTGTTGACGGATAGGGCGCGAAGACATCGTGATGGAACCACGGTCACTCTCGATCATGCCGCTCAGACATTTTAGGAGTGTCGTCTTTCCGGCACCATTCGGACCAATCAGTCCAAGACATTCATGTTCGTGAATCGTAAAGGAAATATCGTCTAGGATAAGACGTCGTTGAAGTGAAAGCTGGAGATGAGAAATCTGAATCATGCTGTCATCCTCCTTCCGAGGACGAAGTAGAGAATCGAGCCGATCGGCTGGACGAGGAGAATGATCAATAACCAAGTAGTCGGTGTCGCGATCCGGTCCTTCCGTCTAAACCAATCGATACAGGCGCAGCTGAGTAGAATCAGGTTGATGGAGATGTAAATCAATAATAGGGGCAGGAATTGTTCCCAGTTGATTTGTGATAAGGCAGAGAAATCTGTGTTCATGAAAAACCCTCCTTTTCTATTACCATTATCAATAATGAAAATAGAAAAGTCAATGCCATGGACGAATCATCGTTAGTTCTCAATCAGTTAGAGCTATGATAAACTTCTCTTATCAAAATTTTCCAAATGAGATTTGAATCAAATAGTGTAGATGAAAGACGAACTATCAAACGAATCATGATTTTAAGGAGGCTTATATGCAGATTTATCAATTCAAAAAAGAGGTTGGTAAGAAGATCACGAAATTTGATTCGAACTTTGTGATGTCGCGAATCATGCAAACTGAAAAAGTGACGCACATCGGATGCATCCATTTAGAGAAGGATGGCGTGGTCGGTTATCACCAGGCTGTCGTGCCGCAACTTCTATTAATTGTAGAGGGTGAGGGCTTTGTAAGAGGGGAAACGGATGACTACATAAATGTTCAGTGTGGGGAAGCCGTGTTTTGGAAACAAGGAGAATGGCACGAAACGAAGACGGATACGGGTTTAACAGCGATCGTGATTGAAAGTGAGTCACTGGATACATCATTTCTCGTTTCCGTTTAACGAAACTAAACACGATACATAAAGAGGCTGACTCAAAAAAAGAATGATTCGCTTCCTCACGCCCTTTCCTCAGGCGAGACACAAGCCAGTT
>NZ_WBYY01000095.1:0-11856 GCF_048985645.1 Exiguobacterium sp. A1_3_1
GAGCACCGTCAACTGATCCGTTTGCGTTAGCACGCGTAATCCGAGTGACGTTGTATAAAATGAAATCGAACGGTCGAGGTCCGTGATACGCAAGCGAACAGGACCGAGTGTGATTTGTGGATGAATGGACATGTTGTTTCCTCCTTCAATGAAATAGCTCGTATCCCTATTATTACGCGGAAGCGATCGAAGCGGAAGTAGGCACGAATAAGTGGTATAGTATCCTAAACGATACCATGAAGGAGGAAGACCGATGGAAGAGACACCAAGCTGTCGCGTCGAGACAGCGCTCGAAATCTTGACCGGAAAATGGAAGCCGTCGATTTTACTCGTCTTGATCACACACGGAACGCTCCGCTTCAGTGAACTGAAACGACAATTGCCGAACATTACGCAAAAAATGCTGACGGCTCAACTGCGTGAGCTCGAACTGAACGATATCGTCCATCGCGAGATTTATCAAGAAGTCCCACCCCGTGTCGAGTACTCTCTGACGGATTATGGTCGGACGCTCATTCCAGTTCTTGACGCGATCAATGCATGGGGTGAACAACACGTCCTTCATCTCGAACAGAAAGAAAAACTCGCTTCTGCTTCCCAATGAGAAATCCATTTCGATGTGATTTCTCATTTTTCATGGAAAAACCTGTCTATTTTCCCGTATACTGACGTAATAGACTTCTGTTTTTAGAAAGGAATGAGTCCTCATGCATCAACTTCATGCGATCGAGCAACTGGTTGCTCGACTCAAACAAGATCCTGCAGTCGAAGCTATCTTCTTGAAAGGATCTTTTGGACGGGGAGAAGAAGATGTTCATTCAGACATCGATCTATACTGTCTCGTCTCAGAAGAACGTCAAACAACATTCTTATCGCGTCGTTTGTCCCACCTTTCTGCTTATCGTTCAATCATCTGGAAAGATGAGATTGATATCATCGCCCCACAAATGATCGTCGTCTATGATGATCTGCTACATATCGATTTGTTTACGGTGACGCTTGATTCACTGAACCATAAGGATCAATTACGTGTCTTGTATGATCCACAAGAACAGTTGACGGACTTTACGAATACTTGCGACTTAACGCTTTCTGCTCAGGAAGCGACTGACGAAGCGATCGATGCTGTCTGGTTCTTGTTCCAATATAAAAAAGCAGCAGCACGGGGAAATGACTTATGGGCAGTCGAGATGCTCCGTAGTGCCTTGATCAAGTACGCAAAAGTATTACTCCATCATCATGCTCCTGAACGAGCGCAACTCGGATTAAAGACGATTCCGACAACATTGCCAGACCATCCACGCCTTGCTCTTGAAGCGGTCTATGACGTCTTGACACCCGCAACGCACGCTGAAGCGGCTCAACGTTATCTAGCATGTCTAGAGACTGAACGGAACACGCTCGACCAGACGCTCGCCTCTCATCCAGAGACGCTCGCTTTACTCGATCGATTAACGCCTGAACTCTCGATCCAACAATCAGGACGGTAACAAGAACGGGCTGACTCAAAAGTCAGTTTCCACAAAGATAAGAGTATCAGAATGATGATCTGCCACCCTTATCTCGTAACAAAAAGAATGACGCGTCACACGCCACTCCTACAGGAACAAGCGCATTTATGCGCTGTCAGAGACGAACAAGACCCGCTTTCCTACTTCAACGAAGCAGGAAAACTGGCTTGTGTCTCTCCTGAGGAAAGGGCGTGAAAAGACGCGTCATTCTTTTTTTTGAGTCAGCCCCTTCATTACGATCGTGGATCGTCAGGTCGAACTTTCGGTAAACGCCATGTCATCGCAAACGCAAGAATCGCACAAAGAACGCCACCGATAAAGACGTAACGTAGTCCATGTGATAACGCGAGTTCTGCGGCATACTGCACATCCTGTCCGAACGTTTTTGCCGTACTCGATTGGAAGAATGGATCAATCGCGTACCCTGAGAGCGTGTCCGACGCTGAAAACGAACGAAGGATGGATAGGTTGAAGATCGTACCGAAGATCGCAACACCGAGCGTCTGTCCCGTCGTACTCAAGAACGAGTTGACGGCCGTCGCTGAGCCACGAAGTGACCAATCGACGGAAGTCTGCAGGACGACCATGAAGACGGGTTGTGAGAGACCAAAACCAATTCCGATCAGCGAAACGGCAAGATAGATGAAAACATCACTTGATTCGTGCGTGATCAACGATAAAATCACTGTACCGACGATCAGCAGTCCCATTCCTGTCATCGTCCGATACCGGGGTGAGGCGACACCAATCGTCCGTCCACCGATAATGGCGGTCAGTGTCCAAAAAAGCGACAGTGGCATCAACATGAAACCAGCTTCGGTCGGACTCTTGCCGAGTACCCCTTGGGCAAAAATCGGAATATACGCTGACATCGAGACGAGCACCCAGGCGGAAAAGAAGACCGCTAAGTTGATCACGAGAATGACCGGATGGCGAATGACTGCTGGTGGTAAGAGTGGATCGCTCGCCTTTTTCTCGACCCGATAGAACGTGAACAATAAAACGAAACTAATGAAAAAGCTGGCTAGAATGATCGGACGCAAGAACGTCTCCGACTCACTTCCCGATAATAAGCCGTAAAGAAACGCACTCATCCCGAGCGCAAACAATAACGCACCCCGGTAATCGATTTTCCGCTGCGTTTCACGGACCGTCTCTTTGTAGTAAACGACGATCATGAAGAACGACAATAACGCAAACGGTACGTTTAGTAAGAAAATATACCGCCACGAAAGCGATTCGACGAGGAATCCACCGACAAGTGGTCCAGCGACACCTGAGATTCCCCAGACAGCGCTGAGCACTCCTTGGATTTCCCCCCGCTCCTCATATGTATACAAATCCCCAATGATCGTCATCGCGATCGGCAATACAGCTCCTGCCCCGATTCCTTGGACGGCGCGGAAAACGATCAACATCTCCATCGATTGAGCGAGTCCACAGGCTAACGAAGCGACGGTGAAGACGCCGATCCCGAATAACAGAACCCGTTTTCGACCATATAAATCTGCCATCTTTCCGTAAATCGGTGTTGATACCGCCATGAACAACAAGAACCCAGCAAAGATCCAACTGACTAATTTCGCCCCGTTCAATTCACTCGCCATGACAGGTGTTGCTGTTGCAACGATCGTCCCCTCGATCGCGGCTAAAAACGTCGCGAGCAACAAGGCGACGGTTACTTTTTTCCTCATCTGTTCCACTTCCCCTCTACTGTTCTATCATACTGGTTGGACCAGTGATAAGAAAAGTAAATGCTTACGAAACAGGATTCGCGGGAACGGTATGGAATGGTATACACTAGACTCAGATTCACGATTTCGAATGGAGGAATGTCCTATGTTACGAAAAACGGCACTGATTACCGGTGCATCGGGTGGAATCGGACTGGATCTCGCTGTCCTCGCGGCGCGAGATGGCTTCGATTGTGTACTCGTTGCCCGCAATGAGAAGAAATTGAAGGAACTTCAACAGGTCCTTGAAAAACGCTATCAGATCAAAGTCTATGTATTCGCTGCTGATTTATCACTAAGCGACAGCGTTGATCGTCTCGTGCAATACTTAGAGGAACAAGAATTGACAGTCGATCTATTGTTCAATAACGCCGGCTTCGCCACGTCAGGACGCTTTGCGGAAATCGATCCAACAGAAGACATTAACTCGATCCAGGTCAACGTCGTCGCCTTGACGGATTTGACGAAACGTCTCTTACCAGGAATGGTTGAACGTGGCTTCGGACGCATCCTGAATGTCGCGTCGGTCGCTGCCTTCATGCCAGGACCTTACATGAGTGTCTACTACGCAACGAAAGCCTATGTCCTGTCGTTCTCGGAAGCACTTGCGACAGAAGTCGACGGCTCGGGTGTCAGTGTGACTTGTCTCTGCCCGGGACCGACCGATACGAACTTCTTCGACCGGGCGAACATCACGCTACCATTCAAGAGTATGCCGTCACACCTCGTTGCCTTCGCCGGGTACCGTGGCATGCTCAAAGGACGCCGCGTCGTCGTTCCAGGTGCAAGCAACCGCGCCATGGTTTCCTTGTCTCGTCTCTTGCCACGCCGTCTCCTGACAGAAGTGACAGGTCGAATTCAAGATCCTGCTCGCCAACAAGAATCCTCGACAGAAGAAGAACTCCTGTACGCGAATTCATGAAAAAAACGGAAGGACCAGATAGCTGGTTCTTCCGTTTTTGTATTTATGCCTCATGATGACGAAAACGCCGCGTCGCATAACGTTTGACGCGATCAAAGGTCGTCGTATAGCGATACAGATAACGAATGACGAGCGCACCCGTGATCGAGACGATGTAGCCCGTCGATAAGACGAGTAACCAGGAGACAATCGCGAGGAACCATGAACTCTCGAATCGTAAATGTTGCCAAAGTAATCCTTCTGATGAGGTAATGAGCATGGCGCTTGGGAAGATGGCGGCAGCAAGTAAATAACAAGCAGCATAACGTCCTCTAACCGTACCTTTCATCAACAGAATACTGCCAAACACTAAGCCGACACTCGAGACGATGAGCAACATGACGACATAAGCAAGCGAAATCGACGATCCCAGCATATGCCTTCCCTCCTGTTCGGTATGTTACTATTCTGTACCCCTCTTTTCATCGAATGAATGCATAATTCGTAAAAAAATCGGAAACAATATCCAAATGAATATCGCGTTACTGAATCCGTGAAGCATATCAAACGTTCCCCCGGCTACAAGCAGTGTCAAAAAAGCTTGCCACGAGAATCCGGTCAATACCAAGAACCCGAGATTGCTCACCCATCCGTATAAGAAACCAGCTAGAAATCCATATCCAGTCAATACGATCCGGTAACGAAGAAACGGAACGAATCCTAAACTGGCAATCGTTGCATACGCCAGCGCCTGAAAGAGGACGAACGGACCGCTTCCGAGAAATAAGCTCGTTAACACAACGACAAGCATCCCAGAAATGGCTCCGACGATCGGATGGATGAATACGGCTAATAATAAGACGAGTGCCGTTGCCGGCTGGACGTTCGGCAAACTAGAAAACAACAATCGTCCGACGATTGCCGCTGCCGTGATGATGGCGATGAACCGTAATCGTTGATCCGTCATCTGAAGTCTCTCGAACATGACTAAAAACAGACAAACGATTAGAACCGTTGCGACGATCATACGAACAACCGACTTTCTTGTAAAAAATGCTTCGTCGGTCCATCGAAAGCAACCTCTCCGTGCACGAGATAAATGACCCGTTGTGCTGCCCGAATGAGAACTGGATCATGCGTCGCCATGACGATCAGATTCGTCGGATTCTGCTTCCACGATGCGACAAAAGCCATTCGTGCGCTGTCATCAAGTCCAGCCGTCGGTTCATCAAAGTAATAGCTGTCTTTACTCCAATCGATACCGTCCAAGAGACGTTTTTTTTGCATCGTAAAACTACCACTTCGATCGTCTAATGGCGCAAGCATCGGATGCGCTGGTACATAATGCGTCTCCCCCGACCGCCGGACTTTTCCGTATAGCGGTCGCTCGACACCGAGCGCAAGCCGTAGTAACGTCGATTTCCCACTACCATTCGCACCGACGATCGCAATGCGTTCACCTTGATGAAACGACAATTTTTCTGTCATGAGTGCATAGCGTGTCTGTAACGGATAACGGTGTTGGACGTTTTCAATCCGATTCAGGATACGACCTGTCAGTTCAGTGGCGCGACTCGTGATCGACAAGTCGGATTGTATCGTCATCGAGCAATGGATCTGACAACCAAACCGTCGTTCGATTTCTTCAAGCAATCCCATTAATCGCTTTCGCCTGACATGATCAAGAAAGAGAAACGGTTCCGACAAGAACAGGGTCTTTGGTGACGAAGACAACGCATGACCGAGACCGACGAGCTGTTGTTCTCCGGAAGAGAGCTCACTGGACTCCGCTTCAAAAAAAGCTTCTAGCCCAAGCAAGGTCGCGAGTTCTCCTGCCCGAAACAAGGAACCCGTCGCCAGAAGATCTCGGACACGTCCATGAAGCAACCGCTCGGGTGTCAAGACCGGTTGTTCATGTTCGCCCGCCTGTTGACGTAGTCGCTCTTCGCGATCGGTGTCGGTATACATGATAGGCATCCCGGATTCCCCCTTTTGTAAATAATAGCGCTATAGGCAAAATCATCGCCGGAATGATTGCCCATGGTGTCAGACAAAGAGCCAGTCCTGCCGCAAGCAATAAACCTATCTGAACATCACGTCGCGTGATCGGTCTTAAGCGAGACGGCACCGCTTCGATCGGTACGATATGATAGGCGGCCATCCGCTCCAGTCGAACAGCAAGCGACGTATCCGGATGACTCATCTTGACTTCGGGCCAAGTGCGTAAGAAAGACGGAATCAGCGCCAGCACCATCCCCGTCAATCGTGTCAATCGAGGTAAGAAACGAAACAACGGTCCCATCTGATCGAGTCGAACCAACGTAAAAATCCATTGACTCGACGTGATGAATAGCGTCACTTGGACCGTCGTTTCATAAATCGCTACTGTGTCAATGCTTGCACCATAAAGAAGCGGGACACACATCATGACCGCATAAAGAGCCGGGAGGACTAAATAGCGAAACACAGTCCGTTCTTGAACGAATAAAAACAAGAGCAGATGATAGACGACGATCACTGATTGATCATGTGTGAGGACGAACGGGATCGTAATCATCCCGATGAAAAAGAGAGCGACGTTCACTGGGTGAAGTCGCTCCCGTTCTGGCTTACTCAAAATAAGCCATTGCATCTTTTTCAAATCGCCATTCGAGACGATCTCCTTTTTTCAGTTCATAACTTCCGGCACCGACTTCGCCTGGTTTGCCATTGACTCCGAAGACCCAGCCACTACCTGCTCCAGCTGATTTCTCTCGAATCCCATCGACTGCCGTGACATATGCCATCTCACCTTTACCTGTTTTGACGACATCGAGCGTCGTATCTTCCAGTGCATCCAGTGCTGTATCGTTTTCGTTCAAGCATACGTCTTTATTAAACAACGTCTTATCCTTGACGTGATCCACGACCGATACCTTGACTTCCGCCTCACAAGACGCTGTTTGTTGTTCCTCTTTTGCTTCCGCGCAACCGGCAAGTAACACGATACTTGCAGCAAATAGCCATTTTTTCATCGTACGACTCCTTTTCGCCTTGATGTCTCAAAGCTGTAATTGTATAACAGAATGGTTTTATTTCGTAAGGATTGACCGTCAGAACGGTAATACGTCAGACGGACCGCATTCGCTAAGACATCGTCTCCTGTATTGACGTACGGAATCAATTTCCCTTCGTCATCAATCAAGAAGACCGTTGCATCCTGTAGACTAAACGTTTCATAGAGCCCATCGAGATCCATCTCGACATAGGGTGTTTTGGAATCATGTAAAATCTCATGAATCGAAAGCTTTCGCAACGTCTCAAACGATTGATTCGCATCAATCAGTTTCTGGTAATACGACGTCAACGATTTTGTCGTCAACTCTTCACGTGGTCGATAGGAAATCGTTCCCGTCAGCTCCTGATAACTCACATCGTAACGAATGAAACGTTTCGGTGTTTCGACGAGCATCTCAAACGAGGCGTTCCTGAGATTCCCGCCCCGATCGAACATCAACTGACTTTGTTCCATCCGCAGCCCCTCTTCACCGACACGTCGTTCGATTTGAGAAAGGAAATTGTCGAATGAGTCATCCGTGATCGTCACGCGACCAATCTGTTGTGTCTCTTCCCGCAACATCCCACCATCAAACGGACCGAGAAAGAGTTGGAACAGGAAGAATAAGAACCCAAAGAGTGCCATGTACCGTTTATAACGCGAGTTCTTTTTCGGGTGCAGGACGATCAGGAAAATGATGATGCCGAGCGGTAACTGAATATCATAGACTGGAAACGACACGGCACCGAGACACGCATAAAAAACGAACTTCATGTACAAGTATTTTTCTTTTTCCGTCCGACGTTCGAGCAAAAAACCTAATCCGCTAGCAGCCAGTAAAAAGAGTGCCCATAAAATGAGAAAGTCCATCGTCTATCCTTTGACCGGGACGACCCGGTGATCAAACATGAGATGGCTGTTCGCGAATACTTCTCGTGCCTCTTGTTCCAGTACTTCCTCTTGATCGACATAACGAGCGGATACGTGCGTCAATAGAAGCTTTTTCGCTTGTGCCGTTTCTGCAATGACAGCTGCCTGTCGAGCGGTCGAGTGACCGAAGCGTCCCGCATGTTCGATTTCCCGATCGGCAAAAGTCGCTTCATGAACTAATACATCAACATCTCGCGCCAGTTCGACCGAGGCCGCGCACGGCATCGTATCGCCAAGAACAGCTAGCTTGACACCCGGTTTTGGTGACTCTAAAAAGTCGGACGATGGATAGACCGTTCCATCGAATTCGAAGGTTTCTTCCAGTGTGATTCGGCGATAGATCGGACCGGATGGCACTCCTAGTGCCTTCAGTGCATCCACACGCAAGGCGCCTCTTTCCTCGGGACCTTCGAGTCGATAACCGAACGCCGGGAAACGATGCTCAAGCGACCGCACCGTCACGCGGAATCCGTCCTGTTCATAGGTTTGACCGTCTTCGACTTCAACGATCCGGAGTGGATAACGTAGATATGTTCCTGTGATGCGTAATGTCGCGTCCATCCATTCTTTGATCCCGGTCGGTCCATAGATCGTTAGCGGTGTCGTTCCTTCCAGCGCTGCTCTTGTGCTAATGAACCCCGGTAACCCAAAGATATGGTCTCCGTGTAAATGGGTGATGAAGATCGCGTTGACTTTTCGTGGCTTGATCGGGCTGTGTAAGATTTGATGTTGCGTCGCCTCTCCACAATCGAACAACCATGTCATTTTGGGGTGTAACAAGGCAATCGATGTGACGTTTCGTTGTTTCGACGGCATACCGGCTCCTGTCCCTAAAAAATAAAATTCCATCTTTTTCCCCTTTTCGTAAAATTAGCATTTTTTATACACAAAATACACCTTTCTTCTGTTGAAGCATGGTAAACTGTACCTATTCAGATTTGGAAGGTGGTTTTTTCCATGACTAAGATTGAACGGACCTACGCCCGCATCGTCCGGGAAGCCCGCAAACTGAACGAGAGTTATCGGCAAAAATACGGAAAGTCGATTCAAATCGATGAAATCGCTTCGACCTTATTATGTACAGAAGAACTCGTTCTAGAGTCTATGGAATATGTTGATCGTCCTCAAGTAGTTTAATCGTACAATGATAAAGAGTGTACCGCAATGTTGCGGTACACTCTTTTTTGTGTTTCATCAGCTTATTTGTTCGTGATGTAATCGACTAGCGTCACGCAAAGTTCCGCTGTTTTGACGAGTTCTTCGATCGGCATCTTCTCATTCGTCGTGTGGATATCTTCATATCCGACCGCCAAGTTGACCGTTGGGATACCAAAACCAGCAATGACGTTGGCATCTGATCCGCCACCAGAATGTAAGAGGCGTGGCGTGCGTCCGAGTTGTGTGATCGCTGCTTTCGCGACTTCGACGACTTGATCTCCATCCTCGAACTTGAAGCCTGGGTACATGACTTTGACTTCGACTTCAGCACGACCACCAAGCTCTGCTGCCGCTTCTTCGAACGCCGCTTTCATCTTCTCTGTCTGTGCTTCCATCTTCGGAGCGACGAGTGACCGTGCTTCCGCGAAGATTTCGACATAATCACAAACGATGTTCGTTGATGGACCACCACCGCTGAACCGTCCGATGTTCGCTGTCGTCTCTTCATCAATCCGACCGAGCGGCATCTTCGCGATTGCTTTCGACGCAATCGTAATCGCCGAGACACCTTTTTCCGGTGCTACACCAGCGTGCGCTGTTTTCCCGAAAATCTTCGCATTGACTTTTGCTTGCGTTGGAGCAGCCGTAATGATGTCTCCGACTTTTCCATCTGAATCGAGTGCAAAACCGTAATCGGCATCGATTTTTGATGGGTCAAGCACCATCGCACCGACAAGTCCAGATTCTTCACCTACTGTGATGACGAACTGAATTTTCCCGTGAGGTTGTTTCGTTTCATTCAATACATGCACGAGTTCGATCAGAGATGCGAGACCTGTTTTATCGTCTGCCCCAAGAATCGTTGAGCCGTCCGTCTTGACGTAACCGTCCTCGATGATCGGTTTAATGCCTTGACCCGGGAATACCGTATCCATATGGGAAGTGAAATAAATTTTATCGACGCCTTCTTTTGTTGCCGGAAGCGTGACGATTAAATTGTTTCCTTTATGTTCCGTCTTGGATGAAGCGTCATCCTCGAACACATCACATCCGAGATCCTCGAACGTTTTTTTCAAATGGGCACAAATCCGTGCCTCCTCTTTTGATTCCGAATCAATCTGGACAAGTTCTAAAAACGTATCTAATACACGTTGTTCATTGACCATGACAAAACCCTCCTCCTAATATGTTTCAATCCATTAGCGCTTTTTTAGTATACCATCCCCATCGTCATTTGCACTTCTGAAAGGTTGTTTGTACAATGGCAGTAATCAGTTGATGTAAGAGAGGAGTAGTGGATATGGCAAAACCATCGAAACAACAACGTATCATCAAATGGACAACGATCGGGATCTTAGCAATCTTCCTGATCGGTACGTTCGCCTCGACGATGTTTTATTTCTTTTGATTGACGTAGCGTTGTTTTAAACGTAAATACTGCTCCGCTTCTTGTAGCATGTGCAGTAAGGCAGAGCGGACCTCGAACTCCTCCCGCGTGACGGGTAAGGCAGAGGCACGAAAACGTGTCAATAATGCCTCGAGTTCTGAAATGTACACCATTGCGTCGGCTTCAGGTCGGACATTGTCACCAATCGTCCGAAAGAAGTCGGCGACTTTTTTTCCTTCTTCGACGACGAGGACGAGTTCCTCGGCATGATGGACGATACCGCGTAGTAACTCGAATTGTTGTTCGCGCATCCGGAAGTAGGCATAATCTTCGTCATCGTTCCGACGACCGATCGCGTTTCCCATTCGTTTTAAGGCGGCATCTTTCCCTTCACGTAACAGACGTTCTGTCTCGTCAAGCGTCAACGCATGATGATTGACCCGCCCTGTCTCGATCGCAGCCGCGACTTCAAAAAATAAGGCAGCGATCCGTTGATCAATCTTTTCTCGTCGGTCGTCGATCAACAAATCGAGACTTGGCATGTACATGTTGACAAGCAATCCGACACCAACACCAATGCCAAGCAATAAGGATTCGTTCAATAAGATGTGCGCGTTGAGCTGACGTTCCGTATACAAATGTGTCAGAATGACGACACTCGTGATGAAACCGTCCTGAAGTCGGAGGCGTTGAACGGATGGAAGGAATAAAATGAAATAGATCAATAACGTCACCGGACGATAGCCGATAACCTCGAATAGAATGAATCCAAGCACGGTGGCAAGTAATGATGCCATGATGCGTTCGTAAGAAGACCGGAACGTCTTCTTTCGTGTCGACTGGATGCTCAAGATGGCGATGATGGCCGCGAAGACGTAATAGTCGAGCTTGAGTTGTTCTGCGATCCACATCGCGAGCGCAGCAGCGACCGCTGTCTTCAGCGTGCGATAACCGATTTGCAACAGGTTCACCCCCTTTTGTTTTTCTTTGTTAGACTACCTACGTTGGACACGAATGTCCATTGCTTTTTAAAGGACGTGATTTACTTTGACGACACGCACTATCCGCCCCGGTCGCCCCGTGCGCCGGACCGGTTCGATAAAAGGATTACTTTTTTTCTTCCTCATCGGAGTTCTCTTGTTCTTTTGGCTCCGCGAGGAACCGAAGACCGTCTTAACCCTGTCTCTTATACACATCTC
>NZ_WBYY01000096.1:0-11733 GCF_048985645.1 Exiguobacterium sp. A1_3_1
GTCTCGTGGGCTCGGAGATGTGTATAAGAGACAGGTATGAAGGAGAGCCATTGTCGCACTCGACGCCACTTAAGAAAATCGCAAACTTGATCGGACCAGAGAACTGCTATTCATTCGGAATTCGTTCAGGTATGAAAGAAGAGTTCGAATGGGCGAAAACGTCAGGCTACAACCTCTTCAAATACGAGATCGTCGAGCCGCTTCGTCAAGTTCTTCCGACACTTGCCGGTAAAAAGGTCTATGTCACGATCGATATCGATGTTCTCGATCCGTCAGCAGCACCAGGGACAGGTACACAAGAAATCGGTGGAGTGACAACGAAGGAACTACTTGAAGTCGTTCATATGATCGCACGAGCAGACGTCGACGTCATCGGCGCGGATTTGGTAGAAGTATGCCCAGCGTACGATCAATCCGACATGACAGCGATCGCGGCAGCGAAAGTATTACGCGAAATGATGATTGGATTCATTAAATGAAAAAGCAAAAGAGACCGGACGTGATGTCGGTCTCTTTTGTTTTGTTTAGAGGAAGAATTGAATGATCCCGAACGCACCGAATCCGATGATTAGACTGGCAGACGTCCACTGGATGATACGTAAAGTGGGTGTCGCAAGCTGGTGCTTGAGCAGGTGTGTGATGTTCGCCAAGATGACCCACCAAGTGGCAGAACCGAGAAAAATACCGATTAGAAACAAAAAGGCATCCTGTCCGTTCGTCATCGTCAATTTAAATCGTGCGAACAACGCCAGGAATAGCGTGATCGTCATGGGGTTCAAGAACGTCAGGAGTAAGACGGATAGATAGCTACTTAACCGTGACGAGGCTGTATCGGAAATTGAGGCGGTCGAAGAAGCTTGAAACATCGACCAGCCGATGTAACACAAAAACAGACTGCCGATCAGTTGCATCCAGGATGCTTGGGTGAGTAAAGATTGGACGAGTGAAAAACCAGATAAGGCAAGCAATCCATAAGTAAAGTCTGCCGTTGCGGCTCCGAGTCCGGAAACAATTCCGGAAATTCGTCCATGTCGAAGAGTTCGTTGCATGCATAAGAGGCCAATCGGACCGACGGGGGCGGCTAAGGCAAACCCGATTCCAAAACCAGTCGTAAACATCAGTCGACCTCGGGTAACGGAAAATGAAGCGACTCCTTTTCCGTTCGCATGATGATCGTCGTTTTCGTCCGCAGGATACCTGCTAATTCTTTGATGTGGTAGGTGATGATTTCATCAAGTTGTTCTGTATCCCGACAACGGATTTTAAGTAGGTAATCATCGTCCCCGGCGACGTGATGGCATTCCAGTACATACTCAAGTTCTTGAATCCGTTTTAGAAATGGCGCTCGATGTTCCGGTCGCTCGAGTGAAACAGCGACGAATGCAGCAAGACGATAGTCAAAGGAGGAGGGGTCTAGAACCGTCGTCAACTGACGGATGATACCTTGCTCTTGTAAGCGTGCGACGCGCTCTGCAACAGCCGGTGCCGATAAGCCGATGTGTTGTGCAAGTGTTGACCATTTCATCCGGGCATCCCTTTTCAAAAAAGTAATAATTTTTAAATCGTAGGAATCCATAGGTTTTAACCTTCTTTTCTATTGTTATTTAAGATATTTTATTTCGAAAAGAAAGAAAAAGTCAATGTGTTTGTAGAACAAGTTCATAGCACACTGAAATCTTTACACATTTACGGCAGTATCTTAAGTTTAAGATGTCACCACGAAGGAAATGTTCTGAAGTGTAAGAACATTGGTTTGAGAGTGATGTACATTTGACAATCAGAAAGGTGGAAAAAAGATGAAGAAACTCTTATCGTTTGTGACCGCTACGTTGCTGTTTGCACTATTCGTGCTACCAGTAGGCGCAGCAGATGACGCAATGGTTCGTGTCATTCATGCTTCACCAGATGCTCCGGCAGTCGATATCGCGGTCGATGGCAAAAAAGCGGTATCAGGAGCAAAATTCAAAGATGTCACAGATTATCTCACACTACCAGCTGGCGAACATAAAGTAGAAGTATTCGCTGCAGGAACTACGAAAGATCCTGTGCTCTCTCAAACACTCAACGTAGAAGCTGGTAAATTCTATTCGGTCGCAGCAATCGGCAAATTAGCTGATATCAAACTCGCGGTCATGGAAGACAATGGTAAAGGCGAAGATGGAAAATCAATGGTTCGTGTCGCACACTTTGCACCAGATGCGCCAGCTGTTGATGTCGCACCAAAAGGTGGAGACCCACTCTTCAGTAACCTTGAATTCTCAAAAGTCTCTGACTACGGTACACTCGATGCAGGTACGTATGACCTTGAAGTCCGTCCTGCAGGCGCAACGGATGTCGTCAAAGCACTGGATGGTGTCAAACTCGACAGTGGCAAAAACTATACAGCACTCGCAATCGGCTTACTTGAAGGCGAACCAGCATTTGAAGTCCTCTTGATCCCAGACGGTGGTGAAATGGCATCAATGCCAGAAACAGGACTTGGTGGTTCATCTGATACGGCTTCTGCTACACCATGGGCAGTCGCAGCAGCAGCTGCCTTGTTAGTAGGAACAGCGTATGTCGTCCGTCGTAAACAAAACGCTTAAGAGTAGTCTTCTTCTCTTACTCGTATTAGCCGGATGTCAATCGGGATCACCTCCAGATGCTACAAAGCCGGAAAAACCAAAACAAACCGAAACAACGACGTCTTCTTCGTCCACGCCATCCGAAAAGGTGGACGAAGAGGCGTTCATACCAACGCGTATTACAATTCCGACGCTCGATGTGAAAGCGAACATCGAAGTCGTCGGGAAGGATAAACAAGGACGGATGGATGTTCCGAAACAGACCGATCAGGTCGCTTGGTATAAATACGGAGCAAAAGCCGGACAAACCGGAAATGTCGTGCTAGCCGGACATTTGGATGATCAAGAAGGTCCCGCTGTTTTTTATGATTTAGCCAAGATGAAAAAAGGGCAACGGATTGAAGTGACGGGAAAAACAGGACAACAGGTATCGTACGTGGTGACGAACGTCATGTCCTATCCTGTCGATGAAGCACCTGTCGGATCAATCTTCGGTGCAACCGTCATGAATAAACTGACGCTCATTTCATGTATAGGTACGTTTTCAGAATCAAAAGGATACGATCAGCGTCTTGTCGTCACAGCAGAACAAGACGAGTAAAGTAAAATAGGCAATTCTTATTTCGGTTAAAACCGAGAATAAGAATTGCCTATTTTTTAATGTGTTTCGGAAGCAGCGACAAGATCCGTCGTCAGTGTCGTCAAGCCTTGTGTCGTCTTACTGAGACCTTGGATCGTCTCGACGATTTGCCCGAGGTTTTCTTTGTTGCGTCCAAACAAGGTGAGGGAATTCTCCATTTCACTCTTAACGGTTTGAATTCCTTGTTTAACTTGTTGCAATTCTTGCTGAGATGCGGTGTTGGCACGTGTAATGTCTTCCATCTGAGAAACGAGTTGTGTGATATTACCATTGTTCTTTTGAATCAGACCGTTGATACTGCTACTCAACGATTTCGCATTCTCGGCAAGGTTTCGAACTTCCGTCGCGACGACAGCAAATCCTTTACCGTGTTCACCGGCACGTGCTGCTTCAATCGAAGCATTCAACGCGAGTAAGTTCGTCTGATTGGCGATCGCTTCGATGCTTTGCGTCATCTGGACGATCTCATCCGATGTCGTCTTCAATTCATGGATGCTTTCAAGCGAAGTACCAACTTGTTGTGTCGATTGAGCGAATTGTTGCTCCATCTGTTGCATCTGTCGTTCGTTAGCAATCGTCATTTGAACGAGTTGCTGGCTTGTCTGCTCCGTCTGAGCTGTTTCTGCTAATACTTGTGAAGCACGTCGGCTCGTCTCGATGATGGCATGATCCGTGTGCTCAACTGAGCTTGCGACTTCTTGACTGACACGAACGACGTCCGTCAAAAGTTGACGGCGTGACTCGTTCGCCGTCGTCACTTCATTCAAGCGAGAATCGACGTACTGGCTCGTCACGATCTGAGCGTCTAAGTTCATTGCGTGAGTCAATGCAAGCACAGCTGTTGTCAGTTGTGCTGGGTCATGCTGATAGTGTTCGACGATTTTTGGAATCAACAACGTCTGAAACGCAGCATACGAAGCGATGAACCAAGTGACGGGAACGAAGTTGTGTTTATGTGTCTGTCCCATTCGCGTACGCATCGCGAGGAATGACTCGTTCATATTTCCTGTCAGTAGACTCGTGAAGTAGTCAGCAAAGACTTTCTTCAGTCGTTCGCGTGTCGACGATTGTTTTGCGATGGTTGCCATCTCAGGATTTAATAGAAGATGATCGAGGACCTGTTCAAGAACCTCATCTAAGATGCCTTGAACGACAGGTGCCATCGATTTAAGTGTCTGTAGCTGTTCTTCTGTATACCCCATGTATACGAGACGGGATGTGAGATCAGGATCTGCCGTCTTCGTAATGAGACGGGAATCAGGAAAGCCGATGGTAGCTTGATAAGCCGAAGTAGTCTTACTTTTAAAAGGATTACGCACGTAGTTGCCTCCAATACTCAAGATGTGAATAAAATGATGTCTGTTTCTTATCGGTTCATCTTGCCGAAGCGATACTGGTTTTCGAAAAAAAAGACAAAAATATTGAAAAACATTGACCGGAAACAAAAAAACTCATGGCAAGCGCCATGAGGAGAATGGAAAAAGAACAGGATTAGACTGGTTGGTCTTCCTGAAATGCTTTTTTGGCGTCCACGATCGAGCGCATTCGTTGAACGCAAGCTTGAACGAATTGAATGTCAATGGAGGTGAAACGGGTGACAGGTCCACGAGCTGACTCGGCACTGAATGTGAAGGTTCCGAGATTCCAAAGTTCGATTTTAAATCGTTTTCCTTTGTTGTCGTCGAAGTGTTCTACGAATTCGATTTTCGGTACCATACGAACCCCTCCTTACTCCGTACATTCCCGCTTTTCAAAAAATAAAAAAGCCAAACTGCGTGTTAGAAGCAGTTTGGCATGAAAATTTAAGCAGTCGGTACATCGTAGCCGATTTCTTCGATTGCATCGACGAGACGTTCACGAGGAACATCCTCGTGCTGGACTGTAACCTGGTTTTGTTCGAGTGAGACAGTAGCATGTTGTACACCTTCGACTTCAGATAAAGCTGATTCGACACTTGCTTTACAGTGATTGCATGTCATACCGATAACAGATAATGTTGTTTCTTTCATGATGATGTTCCTCCTTCAGATAGTGGGGTACGTTTTAATCGTAACGCATTCGTCACGACAGAGACAGAGCTGAATGCCATCGCGGCACCCGCAAGCCATGGGGCAAGCAGACCGAGAAAAGCGACCGGAATGCCAATCGTATTGTAGCCAAGTGCGAAGACGAGATTTTGACGAATGTTTTTCATCGTCTGCTCACTCAGCTCAATCGCAAGTAAAACTTGTTTTAAGTCGTGTCCAAGCAACGTCACGTCGGCTGCTTCAAGAGCGACATCCGTTCCGCTACCGAGCGCGATGCCGACATCTGCTGTTACGAGAGCAGGGGCATCATTGATACCGTCTCCGACCATCGCGACACGTTTCGTTTGTTGAAGTGACTGAATGACATCTGCCTTTTCAATCGGCAAAACGTCAGCAAAGACGAACGCTGGATCCAGTCCCAGTTCTGTTGCTAAATGATCGGCGACTTCCCGGCGATCACCGGTCAAGAGATATACTTCTTTTGTTTCGCGCAAACGCTGGATCGTTTCTTTCGCTGAATCTTTTAGCGCGTCACGGATGGCGTATCCGGCCGCGACTTCTCCATCGACAGCGACGTATACGAGTGTCGCTCCAAGTGACGTCCAATCAGGAAGAGCGATGTTTCGTTCCTGCATCATTCGCGCCGATCCGACGATGAGATCATGTCCCATGATTTGTCCCGTGATTCCACGTCCTGATTCGACGTGGAACCGTTCGATATCAAAGACGACATCCCGTTCTGCTGTGATGGCGCGAGCAAGAGGGTGTTCCGATTGCCGTTCAAGCGCAGCAGCGAGATCGAGCGCTGTCTCCGTACCGAACGTTTCGACGACGACAGGGCGACCGACTGTCAGTGTTCCGGTCTTATCAAAGACGACAGCATCGACGTGTTGAAGATTCTCGAGTTGAGCGCCCCCTTTAAAGAGAATCCCTCGTTCAGCCCCTTTTCCGGTTCCGACCATGATCGAAGTCGGTGTCGCAAGTCCGAGTGCACATGGACAAGCGATGACGAGCACCGCGATGGCAGGACGAATCGCTTCCGCAAAGGATCCACTGATCATCCACCAAGCGGCTAACGTCAGAAGCGCGATGGCAACGACGATCGGCACGAACACACCAGAAATTCGATCGGCTTGTCGTTGAATCGGTGCCTTTTCAGTTTGCGCTTGTTCGACGACACGAATGATTTGTGAAAGAACCGTCGCTTGTCCGATCTTTGTCGCTTCGACTTGTAAAGATCCGTTCGTATTCAGCGTACCACCAATGACGGATGCTCCAACCGTTTTATGAACAGGCGCAGATTCACCGGTCAACATCGATTCATCGAGATACGCGTCGCCTGAGCGAATGATACCATCTGTCGGAATTTTATTCCCAGGTTTTACGAGTAAGATCATCCCGGTTTGAATTGCATCGATGGAGACCGTTCGTTCCTGTCCGTCCTCTAAGATGACGGCTTCCTTTGCTTGTAGGGAGAGCAGGCTTTTAATTGCTCCCGTCGTCTGTTGTTTCGCACGGTCTTCGAGGACCTTGCCGAGTAAGACGAGTGTAATCAGAATCGCACTCGTCTCAAAGTAGAGATGCGGCATATCAGAGACGAGTAGCATTTCAGCAACGGAATAAAAGTAGGCTGCCGATGTTCCGAGTGCAACGAGGACATCCATGTTGGCACTCCCACTCCGTAAACTTTTATAAGCCCCACTATAGAAGGGCGCTCCGATGATGAATTGCACCGGTGTCGCTAAAGCAAACTGTAGCCACGGATTCATTAAGAATGGAAGGTGGAACGGACTGTTTGGAATATGCGTCAGCATGCTCGCGAGCAACGGTAACGATAGAATGGCCGCGATCATAAAGCGATACAGCATCCGGCGATTCGATTTTGTTGCGTGTGGTGCTTGTTTGACCGTTGCCCCGTAGCCGATTTTTCGGATTTTTTCGATGATCGCTTGATCGTCATAAGAATCAGAAATCGAAACACGAGCGGTTTCAAGCGGCAAGTTGACCGTTGCTTCAACCCCGTCCATCCGGTTGAGGACTTTTTCAATCCGGGCGGAGCAGGCGGCACACGTCATGCCTTCAATATCAAACTCAATCGTTTTTGACATCAGAAAACCCTCCTTACTTTTTCAATCGAGCGATGACCGACATCAATTCATCGACGTAAGCGTCCGTACTATCTTGACGGGTGGCGACTTCATGCATGCACATCTTAACGTGGCGTTCGATGATTTGTAGTTCGACTTGCCGCAAAGCTGCTTGGATTGATGCCGTTTGCGTCAAAATGTCGATACAATACCGATCTTCAGCGACCATATTAGCAATCCCGCGGACTTGTCCTTCGATGCGCTTCAATCGCTTCATCAACGCATCTTGTTCTTCATTCGTTCGTGGAACGACGGGGTGATCGTGTGTCATAGTCGTGCCTCCTTTGGTGATCTTGTTGTTATCTTTACTCTAACATATAGATATGGGGGGTACCAGTATATAGCTTAAGAAATAAAAAAGCAGTCGCGAGAGGCGACTGCTTTTGCACTTACTGATTGGAAACTTGTGGTTTGACGATCGTTTCGTTCAATGAGCGTTGATCGCTGATGATATCTTCGGCTTGTGTCGCCCGTTTAATGAAGAAGGCAAGGACGAATGCTAGACCAGCGATGAACGTCGAGATGAAGAACGCATAGTTGATTCCGTCAAGCGTCGCTTGCATCGTAATCTGCTGTTTCAGAGCAGCAGCCGCTTCAGCTGTCGGTTGACTCGTCATGTTCTTCGCCGCTTCAGCCGCGAGTTCTGTCCCACGTGTCTTCGCATGCGTCGACATGATCGTTACGAGCAAGGCTGTTCCGATCGCACCGGATACTTGTTGCAACGTATTGTTCATCGCTGTTCCGTGTGGATAGTAGCGCGTTGGTAACTGGTTTAAACCGTTCGTCGAGACTGGCATCATGACCATTGACATCCCGAACATCCGTAACGAATACAGGACGATCAGATGCGTATACGTCGTATCCATCTCGAGCTGACTGAAGTAGTAACTGGTAACGACTGTGATGAACAAACCAGTCAACGCAAGAGGACGTCCACCGATCTTATCAAACAGTTTCCCGTTGATCGGTGACATGACGGCCATCAAGATGGCACCCGGTAATAGCATGAGACCCGCATCGAGTGGTGAGATACCGCGAATCGTCTGGACATAGATCGGAAGCAATAACATGCCCGAGAACATCGCCATCGTGACGACCATCGAGATGGCAGAAGACAAGGCAAACATCGGGTAACGGTAAATCTTGAAGTTGAGCATCGGACGTTCCATATGGAGCTGACGATAAATGAATGTTACGAGTGCGATGACCCCGACAATCAGCGCTCCATAGACGTGGAAGCTATCCCAACCTTTAGAGCCGGCAGAACTGAAACCGTACAATAAGCCACCGAAACCAAGTGACGAAAGTGCCACGGAAGCGAGATCGATCCGAGTGGCAGACCGTTCCTTGACGTCACGAAGTAAGAAGAAACCAGCAACGAGCACGATCAAGGCGATTGGTGTGATGAAGTGGAACAACATCCGCCAATCATAGTGCTCGATGATCCAACCAGACAACGTCGGTCCGATTGCTGGGGCACCCATCATGATTAATCCAAAGAAGCCCATTGCGGTTCCGCGTTTTTCAATCGGGAAACTGACGAGCATGACGTTCATCAGTAACGGCATCATGATCGCAGAACCAGATGCTTGAATCATCCGTCCTGCAAGCAAGACAGGGAAGACTTCTGCGAAGCCGGCAAGAATCGTTCCAGCCGAGAAGAGAGTCATCGCGAGTAAGAAGAGGCGACGAACCGAATATTTTTGAATCAAGAACGCAGATGTCGGAATCAAGACACCGTTGACGAGCATGAAACCAGTCGACAGCCATTGAGCAGTCGATGGTTCAATCGCAAGATCCTTCATGATCGAAGGAAGGGCGATGTTGAGCAATGTATTATTTAAGAAAGCAATGAATGCCCCGATCATCAAAACGGCGAGAATGCCGTAAGGAGCTCGAGCTGTGTGAGTTGCACTTTGTTGCATAAGTATCCTCCTAACTAAACTAACGGTACATATTTCTATACGGTCGTTCTATCTGTAGTTTATCTTAATCCGATTTAGTTCGAATTACAAATAATAATAGCTAAGAAAGATAATTTTATTTTTTATGTAAGATTGAAAGCGTTTTTCTAGTAGGCTAAACGAGGAGAGAAGCATTTTGTACACTCGAAATCGCTTCCTAGGATAACGATTCAAGGTAAACAAAAAAGCACAATCCTTCTCGTGAAAGAAAAATTGCGCTTTGTCTTCAGTATGAAACAGCCGGAGGCTTGTTTCATAGCTAGCATTACTGGACGTTCGTTTCGAGTGCATCTTTCGTGATGTCGTAATGCGAGGCTGTCCAGACCGATTTACCGTCTTGAATGAACAAGACTTGTGGTGACTCGTGTCGAACGCTGTAATGTTCGGCGATGTGATTCGATAACGTTCGAGCTTCTTGGACGAAAAGATACGCCGTTGGAACAGACGTTTCATCCGCGAACTTCGTATACTCCGAGAATCCTGCGGCACTGATCGGGCATGTCGTGCTGTGTTTGCAAATCACGAACGCGGTATGTTCGGACGCAAATTGATCAAAATCAGAAATAGATTGCAGTTTACGTGGTTGTGTCATGTATATCACCCTCCATACGTCCGGAGACGTTCACTTAACTTTAGATTTTCCCGGTAATCGACCGGACAGTCAATCAAAACGGGTCCATCACTTGCAAATGCTTGATCAAGACAATGTGCGAGAGAGCCGTGTTCACCGACACGGAGACCGAGTGCGCCGAAGGCATGAGCGAGTTGAACGAGGTCTGGATTGTCAAACGTGATGTAGGACGACCGCCCAAACGCTTGTTGTTGTTTCCATTCAATCAGGCCATAGGTTCCGTCACGCCAAATCAATACGACAAGTGGAAGCTTCAGACGAACAGCGGTTTCAAGATCTTGTCCATTCATCAAAAAGGCACCATCTCCAGCGGCACAGACGATTCGCCGGTCCGGATATAACAGCTTGGCTGCGAGCGCACTCGATAAACCATAGCCCATCGAAGCAAATCCGTTGGAAATGAACAACTGATCCGGACGTGTCGTTTGATAATGGCGTGCGAGCCAGACTTTGTGTGCACCGACGTCCGAGAAGACCATGCCATCCTCCCCGACGGTTCGTTCGAGTTCACGGACGATACTTTGAGGATGTAAAGGCAAGGCAAGCGAGTACGTTTCTTGAATCTCGTCGCGTAATTTATCGCGATCTTGTTGCCAGTCGTTCCACGCACGCTCGGGCAGTAAAGGAGTCAATACAGTCAGCATATCGACGAGTGGTCCGACTAGGTTCGCGACGACCGGATAATAGGCATCGATTTCGTGAGGATTCGTATCCAAATGGACGATTGGTGTCTTTTTCGGATTCCATTTTTGCGGAGGTAACTCAGTAATATCGTAGCCGACCGTGATGATGAGGTCACTCGCATCGAGAATCCGCTGGTTGTAATCGACGTCTGGTAAACCGATCGTGTGTGCAGCAAGCGGATGGTGCGAAGAAATCGCTCCTTTTCCCATCATCGTCTCTACGACGGGAGCTTGGAGCTTTTCGACGAATGCTCGAAACGCATCGAGTGCTTGTTGTCGATGAATACCAAATCCAGCAATGATGACGGGACGTTTTGCGCGCTCAATCAGACGTAAGGCATCGGGATCATCAATCGTCAAGGAATGGAGATGCGTTGGTGTACTGTCCTGCTGTAGGGGTGTCGCTGCTTGATCACGTTCTTGTTTTGCAATGTCTTCTGGAAAAGAAATATGGGTTGCCCCTGGTTTTTCGCTTTTTGCTGTCGCGAAGGCACGTCGAACGATTTCCGGAATGACCTCCGCTGACAGAACGGACGTACTGGACTTCGTGACCGGACGATAGAGGTCTACGAGATCAAACATTTGATGCGATGCTTTGTGTTGCCGTGCTGTCGCGCCTTGACCTGTGATCGCAACGACAGGGGAGTGATCCATCGTCGCACTTGCAATACCGGTCATCATGTTGGTCGCACCGGGACCAAGCGTCGATAGGCAGACACCCGGTCGCCCACTCAGGCGACCGAACATCGCTGCCATGAACGCAGCGTTCGTTTCGTGACGTGTCGTGATGAACGTGATCGATGAACGACTGAGTGATTCGAGCAATGTAATATTTTCCTCACCGGGAACACCGAAGATATGCGTGACGCCCTCTGCCTCTAAACATTGGACGAACCAATCCGCCGCGTTCACGCTAGTCCACCGATTGAAATGTACTTCGTCTCGAGATAGGCTTCGAGTCCTTCACTACCACCTTCGCGTCCGAGACCGGATTGTTTCATTCCACCAAATGGTGCTTGCGCAGCAGAAGGAACACCATCATTCCAGCCGACGATTCCGTAATCAAGCCCTTCGATC
>NZ_WBYY01000097.1:0-11507 GCF_048985645.1 Exiguobacterium sp. A1_3_1
CAGGCAGTTTCCTCTACGAGACATAGATTGAAGCATTCCCATCTCACGGATTCGTGTTTGATAAGCAGGATGCGTATAATGGAATCCTTGATTGGAATGTATCATCGCTTCAGGGTGTATATTCCCTTGAAGTCGTTCTGCGAATTTATTTGTTGTATGAAGGACGAGTTCCATATGGAGGCTTGTAGATAAATGATGTGCCATAACTTATAACTTCACGTGTAGCGATATCCTTCACACAAGAGAGATAAACAGTTTGACCAGATTCAATATGGAGATAAGTAATGTATGTGGCGAATACCTTATCAGGCTCCTGTTGATCGAACCGATGGTTCAAGTGGTTTGGTATAGTCTTATGTTCATATGTCGCTTCAGCGATTTTATGGTAAGCATTCTGCCTACGGATTTTCGTCATGATTCCAAATTTTATCATGATACGCAAAATACATTTATGATTCATCGGTCCCTGATAAGATCAAGCATCTCCATGTACAGACCACGATAGCCGATTTTCCCTTTATGACAATCATGAATACGTTTTAGAAGGTGATAGTCCGCATAGTCGCGTTCAACAATATCCGTACGTGGCGAGCCAGGTGTAATAACCAATATGGCTCACTTCAGCGAGCATACATAGATCCGTCACGAACCGACTCGACGATTGTTTTCGTAAAACAATATTGATTGCCTGATAGCGCTCAGATGTCGTTAGTTTCGGTACTTCGCCTCTCTTTCGAGAGCAGTAATTTATTCTCCGCTGTGAGGTACTTGATTCGTGCTTAAGCTCTCGCAAGTTGTCGTTAGACGAAATCCTCTTTTTTCGGTCGACCTCTAAGATTTGATTTTCCACGTCTCTCGTTTTCATTCAAGAGTCCTTCTTCTCCATAAATGATATGTCTTCCGCCACCGTTTCAATGCTTCGTTCGGCGTTTGCTTACCGATCATGTCTAGGTCAAAGCCGCTTTCCTCAAAGATTTGTATCGATTGCTTACCAGCTAAATTCTCTTTTGTATTGAATCATACAATCTGATACCGAGGCTACGTGAAAACTCGCTTTAAGTTGTCTGATTTAATCTGGATTAAAAGTGCGTTTGTTCATTAATAGTGCTCCTGTATAAATTATATAGATACAGTATATCAATATCTTTAAACACAAAAAAACCCCGAATGTGGTCTTTTATCAAGTGTCCACCATTAAGGGGTCAGTCCAATCTCCGTATAATAACTAATAATATATATAGTTATTTTTTCTTAAGTTTTTAATCAATACTCAATTTCGTGTTTCTTAAAGAGTTCTTCAAAAAAACCTTTTATTAATTTTATTGATGTTTCTTCATTAATAAATTCAAATCCGCCAAATCTATACACTTCATATCCTTGAAGTTTTAATGCTCTATCGGCACGGACCATTTCTGCATATAATCTAGGACTTGATGTATCTCCATTTGAATAATGTTGTTTACCATCTATTTCAATTACAACCCGTATATGATTTGAAAAGAGTAATAAAAAGTCCATTCGTTGCCTAGGTAATATTTTTGTATCGAATCGCTGTTTTTGTGTGTATGGATCATAATGTAAATAAACTTGAGGTATCAATGCAGGCAAATTTTCTTTTATTTTATTTTTAAAAAGTGCAAAATAGCTTTTTAAAAATATCTTTTCTGGTTGCGAATCTAATGAATTTAATAATCTTAAATATAGTTCTCTCTCAATACATTTATTTATTTCAACATAATTATTTTTATCTGACCACCATTTAACGAGGTCTAACCATAGTAAGCACTTATCTGTTATAGGACGATCGTATACAAGACAATTTGACTCATCATTTATTATTTTTATATCATTATTAATTGAATCACTAATAACAATATCAGGTTTTTTACCTAGTGCTGCAAAGATAAGATTCTTTGCAGCACCCTTAACACCATCTACAACTTTCTTTATTTTATAAATTGTATATCCTGAAATAGTGTCTGAAGAAATAAAATGATATCCATCTTTAATTAAATGACTATCTAAAAATTTAATATACTCATCAATCTCAGATTGATTACGAACGATTGGATGTACAACTGTTTCTAAGAATGAAATAAATATTTGGTCTGAAGATGTGAGTAACTTTAAGTAGTCTTCATAGAGAAAAACTTCATCCCAGTCTGAATTATTTATCATGTGTTGCCAAATATCACCTAAAGCATTATTAAATCGATGATCGGTTGAACTCATTTGTTCTAAATTCCAGATTCTGTTTAAAAAATCAGTGAGTTCTAATTTACCTTCTATATTACCCTTAGAATATAGTGCATCCATAATATTTTTTCTGGTTAATTCACTAATAGTGTAAAGACCATTATATGTTACTTTATATAAAACATTTTTTAAAAAGTCTGCCTTTAGATAATAATCATCTAACAATCTCCTTGCAAGATCTAGTAAAAACAGTTGATTTTTGCTCTCAAGTCTCTTTTTTATATAGATATTTTTATTTTTTGATGCTTCTAATGTATCCCCTATATCCAAACCGTATCTTAAGCAAATATTTGGCAAATCCTCTATACTTTCTTCAATTAAAATAGATATTATTGCATCTATTAATTCATTTGTTTTTTCTATTTTTCTCACCTCTATAATTTTAAATTCATTTTATACTAATATGGATAAAATTAATAAAAAAAGTAACACTATTGGTATTTTAAAGTATAATATACAATAAAGTTAACTATATTACAGGGGGATTAAATTAATGGAAAAAAAACAAGAATTTGCTTTGAGATGTCACGATATTACGATAGGTTTAGGAAACAAAGAGGTTCCAGATTTTGAGGTTATTACTGAAGTTGGGCTAATGGTAAAACTAGCATTACATATTAGAGGTCTATCACGCATACCATACGAGACTTTAAAATTAGCAGCCTCTCATTTTTTGGGAATATCGACTTTAATTTGTAGAAATATAGTCCTTAGCTTAGCTGAAATCGAATTTGTCCAAATTATTTCAGAAGGATCGACTATAAAAGCTATTGTACCTACTGTTCCATTTTATGAAGATTTATATGACCAGGTAGGAGAATTCGCAAGTACTAAAAAAGTCAATGAAACAGAGGAACTTGCAATTACAATTTTAAAAAAATTGACACATTCTCCAATCCATTCTTCTTGGATATACGAATTAGGGGCTGAGAAGAGTCTAGTTCAAAGAAATCTTTCAATAGGAGAGCAGGGAAACTATATTATTAATAAGAGAAGTAGGGGTAAGGATATTCTATTAAGTCCAGTGTATTTCTCTGAAAATGCCGACTTATTTTCTGATCTTGTTGCAAAGTCTGGAGCTAAAACGGTTCAAAAAATTTTAACTCTAATCAAGCAAGCTCAAGGAATACCTTTACACATAGTTGAAACTAGAAAAGAGATAAATGGAGTCAAACTTACCGACCAAGAAATTACTTTGTTAAAAAGTTTAGCTCATGATAGTGTCATTAAACCACCTTCTATAAAAACATCACATTCTGGAGAAAATTATTTTTTATTTACTCCAAAACCAGGAGAAGCTAGATTAAGCGCTACAAAAAGAGAAATTTATGAGAGGGCAATGGCACTTGTTTCAGCGGTTAGACAGGGACAATACTTACCAAAGGAATATGCAATTAGAAGCCCATATGCAATTTTAAGAAAATTGAGTAATGATAATGAGATAGGCGCAAGTACAGAAGCTCTTGAACAGTATAAACAATTAACAGTACTTCGAGTAGGCAGATTAGTTAAGCAATATAATGGTTGGATGAAATTTGTATTAAATGATACTGAAGAGAATAGAGAAGCTGTAAAATTAGCTTTAGAATTGATAGAACTAGGAGAAGGCAAAGGGTTAGAAATCGATGATGATGCTAGATTAGCAATTGCTCAAGGTCAAACTTATATTGAGTCATTAATTAGCGCTAATAAACTAAAAGAAAAAGAAACAGTATCACTTTCTGAAGAGCATCAAGAAGAAGTAGATAACCTATTTTTAGGAGGCGTTTCAAATAATTAAAGATAAAGGATTGAAGTTGAAGTTAATAAGATATTATGTTGCTAACGAATGGTTTCCTCATATGGAAGCAGAAATTTTTTTTTCAGAAGGTATCTCTGTTAAAAGAAAGGTTGTAACAGACCTAGATACAATTGCTTTGATACCTACGAATTTTGGGGAAATGTCATTTATGATAGGAGATTGTAAAACATTAAGGAATCAATCACCGATTTCTCGTTCTTTTTGGCTCAGTGGATTGATGGGACTGTTAAAGGCAGATAAAGGCTTAATTCTATTAACTAAAGAAATTGAGCGTGATCATAAGCAATTATCTTCAAATATGAATATTTCATTAATGTCTGAAAATGATTTTGAATTATATGTAAGTAAAACATGTATTAACTATAAAAATGTAGATAGTGCTTTATGTAATGGAGAAATATGGGATAATTTTTTTGAATTACATAAAAAATATCCTTCACTTAATAATGCGATTAAATATGTTAAAGATGAATTTTGGAATATAAATGATAGTAAACTTAAGTTGCGAAAGACATTATTCATCATTAGAGATATTCGCCGCGAATTGAATCCTGATAATAAGGAGCATCTGGCTTTGTTATTAGATTTAATAGCTTTATTTTCTATCGCTCTAAACAGAGTTGTACTAGATATATTTAATCAATATCTTTTACCAGAAACAAAAGAACACTTATCTCGCGAACTAAAAATATGGATATGGGGAGGTATGGATCAATTTAACTATTGGAACAAGCTCTATCAATTAGCAAGTCAGAAAGGGAACGATAGTGAAATTGAGTTGCCAGAATGGGATAATTTTGTACAACTTATTCGTCAATTATTAGAAGAACCTTATGCTACATCACACGTTCCCTTGTTATTAAGAGAGTTAGCTTTTTCGTCTATGGATGAGGGCGTTATACAATACTCGTTGTCTAATCAATTAGCTAAGAAGTACCCTCAGTCAGCAAAGTTTGCATTTCTTATTAGTTCTTATGTATGTAAAGCCGCATTATTACCAAAAGATTTTAATTCTGTAATAACTAAAAAAATAATGGATACTCAAGTCTATTAAATATAAAAAAAGTGAATCACAATAAATATAAAACTAAGATTTTTAATAATAGTAACTTTTTTTTAAAATAAAATGGATTATTGTGATTTTTAATTACTTAATAACAAATTTTCGAAAAAATATAAGAGGTAGTCAAGACAGTAGTTACTTGTCTTGGCTACCTTTTAATTAATTATATTAAATAAATCATAGATAAACAGAAATACGTTGAGAATAGTGTATTTCTATTTTTTAAGAACGTTCCAACACTGTCGCCAATATCTGATGAATGACGTCATGATCACGGACGTCATGGACACGATAACTGCCGGGTAACGTATAGACGTCTATTGCTCCGACATAAGCAATCTTTAGTTCCAACGTCCCGTCCTCCTGACAGGTCGTCCGGAGTTCGAGTTCACCGCTGATGACACCAACTTCTTGCGTCATGACACCATGTGTGGCGGTAAAGGTAGAGGTTTTCGTTTCCATCGAATCGACTCCTTTTTAGTATGTACATGTGTTCAACATCGTTTGTAAGGCGGTTTTTTCACTCGACTGTAAGCTGAGGTTCCAGCGGCTCTTCGTATTGATCCACATCTTCGAGTAAGCGCAGCTCGCACCTGATCGTGTCGGCTTCCATGTCGACGGATCCTGATCCCCTTTTGAACGGTTCGAGCTTGCAGAGACAGCGATCAATTGCGGACCTGTCAAATCGTTTGCGAATGCTTGACGTGTCGTCGTCGTCCAGCTGCTTGCTCCTGAGCGCCATGCTTCCGCAAGCGGTACGACGTGATCGATGTCGAGGTCAGACGGGTTCGTGAATGTCAGTCCGTCATAGTAACTATACCAAGAACCGGATGTAACAGGGCACGATCCGACATATGAATCGGCGTCACGTTTTAAGACGACTTGTCGTGTATCACAGCCGCCTCCTTGACTGCTCCAGTGCGGAAACAAATCACGCGAATAACCGGTCATGCTGCCTTCTGTTTTAACCGTTAAAGCATCGAGTTGAGACTGGGCCGTCGCTTTCGATGAGATGCCCGATGGTAACGCGGAAACAGACGTCGTATCGAATTGGAAAGCGGTCAGACAGACGAGCGTAGTGATGACGATGGACTTGATGGCTTTGAACACGTGTCATTCCTCCTATGTATGAGACGAGATGATGTGAAGACACCCTTCACAATTTTTAGTATGGCATCACTTATTTAGGAAAAAATGAATATCGTGTAAATGTTATTAAAATTAAACTTTTGTCATTATATAGAAGGGTCTGATGTTAGGATTTAGGTGGAGAAGAAAGGAGACTACATCATGAACGAACGAATTAGAGGATGGTTGATCGTGTTCGGCGGATTTTTAGTCGTAAGTGGCACATTGACGGAAGCGCAACGTTATTTCAACACAAAAGAACTAGATAATTGCATCGCGCAAGCTCGCGCTGCCCACCAAGAATATGAATATGAGATCGCTAATCCTGTCACACGCGCCTATTCATTCCGTGCGCATTGATTTTCTAAAAGATGTCGGGTCATCTCGCATATGGTACGCTTTTCAGGAAGCAGGATTTTAATGATTCGAGGAGCTGGTATGCATGAATAAAAAAGACATCGCCGACATCCGTCGTCACTTCAAGATGGATGCCGATTTACTAAAAATCCATGAAATCTACAACGTCTATATCCGAAAAGAGACGAGCGAAATCTATCATGAGGAAGCCCGACCATTTCCATTGCTTGATCCGGAGCAACAGGAACTGTTCCTCGCGAACTTCAAGAAAGTACTAGGTGGAAAACTCGACGTCAAGCTGTTCGAGGTCAAGTTCACGCATCCGGAAGAAGGGGAGACGGGTCATACGCAGCAGCTTCTTTATGAAGGACTGTATGCGGAAGAGCCGGAGGACTGGGTCGAACAGATGCAGACGATGGCGTTGAAGATGGTCCAGGACGTCCAGTACGAGAACGACCTCGTCGTCACGTTCATTCGCGGACAATACTATAAAACGACGAAGCGCCAAGCGGATGAGACGGAGATCGATCCGAATGACGACGTCTATACGACACCATTCATCCTCGGTAGCCTGAACTTAACGGAGTTACCGAAACAATCGCTCGTCTTTGATTTCGTCGAACGGGAATTCAAGTCGAACTTATTCATCAATCCGGTCATCAAACTGGCGTCGCCAATCGGTGGATTCCTCTTCCCGACCTTCACCGACAATGCAGCAGACGTCAATCATGTCTTGTATGCGGCGGGCAAACCGAATAAACCAGATTTCGGCTTCCTTGAAAACGTCTTGAACGGTCAACCAATCGTTACGGCAGATGAGGATAAAGCGATCTTCGAGGAGATCGTCAAATCGGTCGTTGGTGAATCGATGGATACGAAGACGTTAGCCGGTGTCTATGAAAACATCAACCAGTTGATCGTCGTCGAAGAGGATCAAGATGAGGAAGAAGTACCAATGCTCGACGTTCAGGAAGTCGAACGTGTCCTCAAGGCAAGTGGTGTCGAAGACGTCAGCACGGAGCAGGTCGAACGGGCGTTCAAGACGGTCGTTGACGACCCGACATACGAGATGAAGGCGAGTAACATCGTTCCGAACTATGAAGCGAAATCGATTAAAATCAATACGAAGGTCGCGAACATCGCGATCAGTCCGCAAGACTTGAAGTATGTCAAACAAGTCAACTATCAAGGGAAACGCTGCCTGTTGATCGAGGTCGAGGAAGACACGGTCATCGATGGTTTTACGATCGTTTCACAAGAACAATTACGATGAGGATCAGCGCAGGCGACTGCGCTGATTTTTTTAGGTGAAACATTTGCTTCTCCTGTCAAAGACAGGTATATTGTGATGTAAGCGGTCTCTTTTTTAAAAAAGAGGCATTCGAAATTTTTTTAACGGTTATCGAAAGCGCTTTCGATAACCGTTTGACAAGAAAGGAAGCGATCCATTTGTCTACCGTATCGATGCAAGATTTGCTACGAACGTTACGAAATCGTTCATCCATCCATCAAGACGGTCTTGAAATCGTCGATAAGCCAATTCCTGACGTCTCGACTCCGGGAACACTCGATCCGCGTGTCCGTGAGGTTGTTCTCACGCAACGTCCATCGGTCTCGATTCCAGAAGGAGCGTCGCCAGTCGAATTGGCACGTGCCGGCATGGGGTGGGACAACGAAGACGTGACGACTCGGCAAATTTCAACGGATGTCCTCGCGATCCCAAGACCCGGTACCACGATCGAAGCACGGCTGTATCGTCCGGAAGCGGCACGTCCGCTCCCGCTCGTCGTCTATTTCCATGGCGGTGGTTTTTTCGGTGGTACGCTCGAGACGGTCGAGAACCCATGTAAGGCATTAGCCGATAAAGGGAACGTCGCCGTCTTGTCGGTCGGCTACCGATTGGCACCCGAGCATCCGTTTCCGACAGGGCTTATGGATTGTCATGCAGCGATCGATTGGGCAGTCGAGCACGCTGATCGACTTGGGATTGATCCAGGTGCAATCGCTGTCGCCGGTGATAGTGCCGGTGGGAACTTAGCGACGGTCTGTTGTTTGCTCGACCGCGAGCGTCCGATACCGTATATCCGCTATCAAGTCTTGTATTATCCAGTCGTCAACGTTGGGGAACATCCAAATTCGGAATATGACTGGACGCTTGAAGCGTATGACCGACAAACGGAACCGCAGTTACTCGAACGGATCATTTTGTCGCTGCAAGATGAAGAAGGTGTCCTCGAGCAATGGTACGTTCAAGCAAGTGATTCGACGGATCGACGGATCTCACCGTTGTTCGCGACGCTCGATGATCTACCAGAGGCACTCGTCATTACAGGAGAGTTTGATTACTTACGTCTTGAAGGGGAAGCGTATGCGAAAAAACTGGCGCGCACCGGCGTCAAGACTCGTTATCTCCAGTACCGCGGGATGGAACATGCCTTTCTTGATAAACTCGGTCTGTATCCGCAAGCCGAAGACAGCTTAGACGAAATCGCGAAAGACTTAAAACGACTTTTTTCTCAAACTAACTAACAAAGGTGGATGACGCATGACATACACGCTCGATTGGCAAGCCTATACAAAACTCGCACGACAAACCGTCGCGGAAGGGGCGGTCCTCTTACAAAATGATGGTGTGCTCCCGTTGCAACCCGCATCGACGGTCGCTGTCTTCGGACGTAATCAGTTCAACTACTATAAAAGTGGCACAGGATCAGGCGGGATGGTCAACGTCACGAACGTCGTCAGTCCGCTCGACATGCTACGCGAAGACGTAACGCTGAATGCAGACGTCCTCAAGGCGTACGAAAACTGGCTTGAAGACCATCCGTTTGACCAAGGTGAAGGTTGGGCAGCCGAGCCGTGGTCGCAAGAAGAGATGCCGCTTGACGCGACACTCGTTCAGCAAGCAGCGCTTGACTCCGATGTTGCCTTGATCATGATTGGTCGTACGGCTGGGGAAGACCGCGACAATACAGCGGATCCAGGGAGTTATTTTTTAACGGAGACGGAACAGGAGATGCTCCGACTCGTGACGACACACTTCAAACAAACCGTCGTCGTCTTGAACGTCGGGAATATCATCGATATGCGCTGGGTCGAAGAGACGGCGCCAAGTGCCATTCTTTACGCGTGGCAAGGAGGAATGGAAGGCGGAACTGGACTGAGTGATCTCTTGCTCGGACGTGTCTCGCCGTCAGGGAAACTACCGGATACGATCGTTCGTTCACTCGATGATTATCCGTCAACACCACACTTCGGTCATGCTGATCGCGCGTTGTATCAAGAAGACATCTATGTCGGGTACCGTTATTTCGAGACGTTCGCACCGGAAGCGGTCTTGTATCCGTTCGGTTATGGATTATCGTATACGTCGTTCGACCTTACGACAGACGTGACGACGTCAGCTGATGCTTGGACGGTGACGGCGACGGTGACGAATACCGGTCAGACGAGCGGGAAGGAAGTCGTACAAGGTTATCTCGAGAAACCACAAGGACAACTCGGGAACCCGACGCGTCAACTCGTTACGTTCGGTAAGACAAAAGAACTCGCACCAGGCGAGCAAGAATCTCTCACACTCGTCGTACCGTTCGCCTCGTTTGCGAGTTATGACGATAGTGGCGTTACCGGGCATAAGTCGTCTTATGTCGTCGAACCCGGCACGTATCAGTTGTATCTCGGAACGAACGTCCGGTCGGCGGTTCCAGTCGCAAGCCATTCCGTCGAGACGCTTGACGTCACGGACGTCTTAACGGAGAACATGGCACCGGTGACGGCGTTTGAACGCATCAAACCACAAGCGACCGAAACGGGATATACGGTGACGTATGAAGCGACACCACTACGGACAATCGATCCGGAACAACGTCGTCAACAGGAGCGTCCTGTTGAACGGACGCAGACGGAAGATGCCGGTTGGAAGTTACGCGACGTCAAAGAAGGACGGGTCACGCTCGAGACGTTTCTCGATCAATTGACGGATGCGGATCTCGCAGCAATCGTCCGGGGCGAAGGGATGAACTCACCGCGCGTCACACCGGGAACGGCGGGCGCCTTCGGTGGCGTGACGACAGAACTCGAAGCACTTGGCATTCCAGCAGGCTGTTGTGCGGATGGTCCGTCTGGGATCCGGATGGATATCGGAACGAAAGCCTTCTCGTTACCGAATGGAACGTTGCTTGCCTCGACGTTTAATACGACGTTGATTGCCGATTTATTTGAGATGACAGGTCTTGAGTTACGGAAAAACGAGATTGATACGTTGCTTGGACCCGGGATGAACCTCCACCGTCATCCACTCAACGGACGGAACTTCGAGTATTTCTCGGAAGATTCGTATCTGACTGGAAAAATGGCCGTGGCACAGCTCGACGGGATGCACCGGGTTGGTGTGACGGGAACGTTGAAACACTTCAGTGCCAACAACCAAGAGTTCCACCGACACGATCTGGATTCAATCGTATCAGAACGGGCGTTGCGTGAGTTGTACCTGAAAGGGTTCGAGATGGCCGTCAAGGACGGGAAAGCCTACTCGATCATGACGACGTATGGTGCCGTCAATGGGATCTGGACTGCCGGCTTATATGATCAGAACACACGTATTTTGCGCGATGAGTGGGGCTTTGACGGAATCATCATGACCGACTGGTGGGCGAAGATCAATGCGGAAGGAACGGAAGCAAATCGTCAGCAAACGGCGACGATGGTCCGTTCGCAAAACGATCTCTATATGGTCGTCGGTGAACCGGGAACGAATCCGTTTGAGGATGACACGTTGACGGCTCTCGCTGACGGAACACTTCGACGTTCCGAGTTACTGCGGAGTGCTGCGAACATCTGTCAGTTCCTGTTACGCTCACCAGTCATGGACCTGTCTCTTATACACATCTCCGAGCCCACGAG
>NZ_WBYY01000098.1:0-11506 GCF_048985645.1 Exiguobacterium sp. A1_3_1
TGTATAAGAGACAGGTACAATAGACCAGCGAAGGCAACCCGGATGAAGCGTGTCGTCGTAATGAGCGTTCGTTCTCGGTGAAATGCTTTTCGCGACATCAGTAGCAAGACGAGAACGAGGATGACGGCAAGGAAAGAAATCAAGTTAAAACCACGAAGTGCCATTCCAATCAATGCGAAAAAAGATGCCCCGTACATCATATATAACGACCGTTTTGTTCGACGATACAGTGCTGTCGATAAGAGGACGAACAATAAGCCGCCCATCAAGAAGAAACTATTCGCGAGTAACAGCGCTTCATGCGGTAATTTCGATTCCAAATATTCATATTGCGTCGAGACAGGTGGTAAAATCGCCAATCCCCAGATCGTGATCCCGGCAACGAGTGTGATCAATGCGAGTGTGAAATGACGAATTTTACTGAGGAATCGCAGTTGTAAGCGCCAAATGACGCCCCCGACCTCCATCGATGGACCAACGATCGGTTTGTCTTCGATCATCTTGACGACCGGACCGCTGAACTCCCGAGCTGAGAAAATGACACCGATCAGGAACGGAATCAAGTAGTAGACAAGACGGTAGATCAATAATCCTGTCAAGACGATGCCTTCCTCGACACCCGCACGCTGCATGCCGATCAAAAACACTAAGTCAAACGAACCAAACCCACCCGGTACCATCGAGATCAAACCGGCTGTCGCAGCGATGATGAAAACACCGATGACTTTTGAGAAACTGACATCCGTTCCGAGCGCTGCCAAAATCAGATAGACGACAACGCCAGCACTGAACCATTCTGCGAGTGAGACGAGTGAATATAACGCAATCGATTTCGGATGGATGCTGCTATTGCCTCGTCGAAACGAGAACAGCAGATAGAGTGGAAAGAAGAATGCGACACCAATGATGACGGGCCACAGCCATTTTTTTAAATCGAGCACTTCAAACGCCGGAAAAACGTGCAGAAGCGATAAGGCAGATAAGATGGACAATCCACTGATCAACGTCGGTGCCATCCAGCCGATCGCCTTCAACAAACGACCACCTTCAACGAATGGTCGATAAAGAGCGGAGCGGATCGCCATCCCAGCGAGACCGCCGAATCCGATGATGCCGTTAAAGGAGTTCGCAATCCAGGATGCTCGGAAGATTAGTCCGATCGGTGCTTTCGCCTCCAATGAACGTAATAAGAAGAAGTCATAAAAGAACATCGTCGAGACTGCCGCAAGACCTGCGAGAATCAACAGGATGAATTGCCAAGATGGGACTTGACGAATCGCTTGAATCGATTCCTGTAGCGACAAACTACGCAATTCGTTTTGTCCTTGATAAAAAATGAATCCAATCAAGACGATCGGCAAGATGATCTTCGCAATCGTCATGATGCGTTGTTTTGAGAATTTCAAGCTGCCAGCCTCCTTGATTTACGGATTAAATGCATAAGACGAACAAGTAGTAGCGTTGCTCCGACCGCAAGACCGATGATCAATCCCCACCAGTAACCATCTGGCCCGAGCGTCGTATAGCGTTCGAGATAAAAACCTAATGGTAGTCCAATGACCCAGTAGGCAGCAATCGTCAACAAGAAGGTGACGTTGACATCCTTGAATCCACGTAATGCACCTTGCGTCGGTGCAGCAACGGCATCCGACAGTTGAAAGAAAATCGCTAAAATCATGAAGTGTGCGGCTGCTTCGATGACTTGAGGATCACGACTATATAAAGCGGCAAGTTCTTCATTCTTTAAGTACAACAAGATCCCGGAGAACAAGGAGACGGCAACACACATCGTCAATCCAATGACGACGTACTGGACAGCGTCCTTGATTCGTTTGGCACCGACCTCAAAACCGACTGTGATCGTCAAAGCGGACGCAGCAGATAATGGGATCATATAGACGAACGAAGCGAAGTTGATGGCCGCTTGATAGGCACCGATGATGACATCGCCGTACGCTCCGAGCAGCAACGTGACCGCCGAGAAAATACTGACTTCAGAAAAAATCGCTAGACCAATCGGAGCACCGAGTAGAATCAATTCCTTGATTCGCTTCATATCTGGACGGTAAAAGCGCCGCAGAATCCCAAGGCGTTGAAATAATTCTCCTTTGAAGACGACAGCGATGATCGCTAGACAGAGAATCCAGTACGTGATGGCAGTCGCAACTCCCGCGCCCACTCCACCAAGTTCCGGAAAACCGAAGTTTCCGAAGATGAATAGATAATTGAAAAGGACGTTAATGGGTAAAGAGATTAGTAGTAAGACCATCGTGATATTTGATTTACCTAATGAATCGACGAGTGTTCGTAAAACGAAGAAAACGAACATCGGTACGATCCCGAGTGCTAACATCACGAGATAATTTCGCGCGACTTCACGCGCCTCTGCTGATAACTCCATCCGTTCGAGAATCGGATTGACAGCAATAAGTCCGATGACTACGGTCAAACCAATGATCACAACAGCAACGTACAACGCCTGCATGACGATCCGTTTGACTTCCCGCTCGCGTTTCGCTCCCATCGCTTGGGAAACGAGCGGTGCGACGGCAAGTAGAATACCGGTCAGTCCTGTGTAGACGGGTGCCCAGAGACTTGCTCCGACACCGACTCCTGCTAAATCAGCAGAACCATATCGACCGGCCATGACCGTATCGAAAAAACTAATTAAGTAAAACGCGACTTGCGTTACGAGGATGGGAAAGAAAATTTTCATGAACTGCTTCATCTTTCCTGAGAACGTAACTGTTTCTAACATGTTTCCACCACATTTCAGGAGGAGTCCTCCTTAATTTTAAAACCTAGCACTCTTGAACTCTTACGAAAATAATCCGAGGAGGGATTCATCTCATGAACCATCGAGATACTGAAAAGCTGACTTTCGAACTGCTTGAGACATGGTCTACCTTCAATCATTATGCCAAAGAGGCTCAAACGTTTGAGAATCCGGAAGATGTCCATCAAGCGCGGATTCGGTTACGGAAACTGATCACATTCGCCCGATTGGTCGATTTGACGGAGGAACCCGTTTATTTGATTTGGAAGCGGCTGATGCATGCTTTCGGCGAAGTCCGTGACCTCGACGTACAACTCGAAGCGACCTCAAACAAAACAGAAATCGATCAGTTGTTCGCGAACCATGTCGCTCTGCAACTTCAAGGAAAACGTTCGACTTTAATCGAGACGATGCATCTCTTGATCTCCAATGAACTGGATCGATCCGTTCGTCGCTTTTTAGCTGGTCCGATGACAAAGCGCCTCAAGCGGATGTCAGAAAAAGAGCTGATTCAGGCCGCTGAGAAACGCTATGAGAAAAAACGTGAACAATTTGAAAAAGTGCAACGAAAGGATGGAACGAAGCGTGTCGAACGGATGCATGAATTACGGCTTGCTACAAAAGCATACCGTTATACGGTCGAGTACCTTCGTCCCTACACGCATCAACCGAAGTCTGCTGTTGATCGTCTAAAGACAACCCAGACACGACTCGGACACATCAATGATACGTATCAGCGATTAGAAAGATGGCGCTCTTTCGAGGTTCCATCTGCTTATCAAGAAGAGCGTTTGCGTCAGATCAAGCGGTTAGAGGACGAGCTACGTTCTGCGCTTGATCAGATTGAAATCGCTCATGGATGACGTTGAACGAGTAATTCCAGCATTTTTGTTCCGGCAATGGAGTTTCCTTTTGCGTCAAGCGATGGTCCAAAGACACCGATTCCGAGATCAGCCATATCGAAATCACTTCGACCGCAAGCAACGACTGCACCGGAAACACCACTTTTTCCTGGAAGCCCGACTTGGACGGAAAATTCTCCAGATGCATCGTACATGCCACACGTCGTCATGATCGCTCGAATGATTCGTGCGTTCCGACGTGAAATGACTTGGCGTCCTGATGGTGTTTTTCCAGATGTACTCAAAATTTTCCCCATCATGGCAAGTCCTTTACAGTTCGTCAAAATCGCACATTGTTTCGTATAGACGTCGATGATTTCTTCGACATTGCCTTCGATGACACCGTGATAGCGCATGAAGTACAATAATGCGCGATTTAAATCCGTCGTTTCGAATTCCGATTCAGCAACATCTGCGTCATATTTTACCATTTCTACTTCAATATCCAATAGCTTTGCGATGAATTGACGCAATTGAAGTAATTTATCGGCAGCATCCGTTCCCGGTAACATGCTCGTCACGGCTAGTGCTCCTGCATTGATCATTGGATTAAGCGGTTTTGTTGGAATCGTCTCTTCGAGTTTTGCGATCGAATTGAACGCATCGCCCGTCGGTTCCATCCCGACTTTTGAAAAGACATAATCTTCTCCGAATGTCTCGAGGACGAATGCGAGCGTGATGATCTTCGATACACTCTGTAGCGTAAACATCGTATCCGCATCACCTGCCGAGACGAACGTTCCGTCGGCATTACAGACGGCGATTCCGAGCTGTGTCGGATCAACCTTCGCAAGCTCTGGGATGTAACTGGCGACTTGTCCAAGCACCGTATACGGACGGCATTCTTCAATCAACTCCTCGAGTTGGGCTTGTGTAACATTCATGGCGTTCCCTCTTTCTCTTTTTTTCTAGCTTATCACGCATCTGACGGATACGGATATGGTTCTTCCGTAAACGCTAAAAGGAGTCGACTCGTTTCAGCCGAGTCGACTCCTTTTTCTAGCATCTGCTTCATCCGTGGACGACAAGTTCACCGTCTTCTACATCAATCGCAATCCGGGCACCATCTTGAATCGCCCCACTAATCAAGGCACGGGCAAGTTTCGTCTCAATCGTTCGTTGCATATAACGATTGATTGGACGCGCGCCGTATTGTGGTTCAAATGCTTCTTCGAAAATCAACGTCTTCGCAGCATCCGTGACATCAATCGTAATACCACGTCCAGATAAACGTGAACTCATTTTCTCGACCGCTTTGTCGATGATTCGTTCGATTTCCGTCCGGTGGAGTGGATGGAATAAAATCGTATCATCGATCCGGTTCAAGAACTCCGGTCGGAAGTGGCGCTTCAGTTCTTGGCGAACGGCTTCCTCTTCCGCTGCATCGATGACACCATCTTTGGCTGCTTCAAGCAGGATCGGTGCCCCGATGTTTGACGTCATGATGACGATCGTGTTCTTGAAGTCGACGACACGTCCTTGCGCATCCGTCAATCGACCATCGTCTAGCAACTGAAGCAAGATATTAAAGACGTCCCCGTGCGCTTTTTCAATCTCATCGAACAACAGCACCGAATACGGGCTCCGTCGGACGGCTTCCGTCAATTGACCGCCTTCTTCATAACCAACGTATCCCGGAGGCGCACCGACGAGACGGGAGACATTGTGTTTTTCCATATACTCCGACATATCGATACGGACGATGTGATCTTCACTATCGAACATCGCCGCTGCCAAGGCTTTTGCGAGTTCTGTCTTCCCGACCCCTGTCGGACCGAGGAACAAGAACGAGCCAATCGGACGGTTCGGATCCTTAATGCCTGCTCGCGCTCGAATGACAGCGTCCGCGACGAGACGGACTGCTTCGTCTTGACCGAAGACGCGATCATGAAGCGTATCTTCAAGATAAAGTAATTTTTCGCGTTCGCCCTGAGCAAGCCGCGTCACCGGAATACCGGTCCATTTCGAAACGATGTCGGATATCTCTTCTTCCGTCACCGCTTCTCGAACGAGTTCGTGTGAGACGTGTTCAGATGACTCTTCCGCGACTTTCAGACGTGCCTCAAGATCCGGAATTTGCCCGTACTTGATTTCCGATGCTCGGTTCAAGTCATAGCGCCCTTCCGCTTCTTGTAACGCCAGTTTCGCTTTCTCAAGATCCGCACGTAACTGCTGAACACTTTGCGAACTCTCTTTCTCCCGTTCCCATCGTGTCCGTAGCGCACTCTCGTCTTCTCGGACAGAACTGAGTTCTTGCTGTAAGACGGCGAGTCGTTTCCGGGATGCTTCATCCGTCTCTTTCTTTAACGCTGCTTCCTCGATTTCGAGCTGCATGACTCGACGGACGAGCGAATCGAGTTCAGCTGGCATCGACTCCATATCAGTCCGAATCATCGCACATGCTTCATCAACGAGATCAATCGCCTTATCCGGCATGAACCGATCCGTAATATACCGATCGGATAACATCGCCGCCGCGACGAGCGCATTGTCATGAATCCGTACACCGTGGTGAATCTCGAATCGTTCTTTTAGTCCACGCAGAATGGAGATCGTATCCTCGACATCTGGTTCCGCGACGAGGACTTGTTGGAAGCGACGTTCGAGCGCCGGGTCCTTTTCGATATACTTCCGGTACTCATCCAGCGTCGTCGCACCGATACAGTGCAATTCTCCTCGCGCAAGCATCGGCTTGAGCATGTTTCCGGCATCCATTGCGCCGTCCGTCTTCCCAGCACCGACAATCGTATGCAGCTCATCGATGAACAAGAGAATCTGTCCTTCGGCTTCCTTGACTTCATTCAAGACTGCTTGCAGTCGCTCTTCGAACTCACCACGGTATTTCGCACCAGCGACGAGCGCACTCATGTCTAAACTGAACAACTGCTTGTTCTTCAGACTCTCCGGTACATCTCCTCGGACGATCCGTTGCGCGAGTCCTTCAACGATTGCCGTTTTCCCGACGCCGGGTTCTCCAATCAAGACGGGATTGTTTTTTGTCTTCCGACTCAAAATCCGGATGACACGTCGAATCTCATCATCACGACCGATGACCGGGTCTGTTTTCCCAGACCGGAAATCCGCTACGAGATCACGTCCATATTTTTTCAGCACATCAAACGTCTCTTCAGGATTTTTCGTCGTGACCTTCCGATTGCCTCGCATACTGACGATCGCTTCCCGGAGTGTCTCTTCTGTGATGCCTTGACGACGTAGGTACTGGGCTGCTGGACTTGATTGTTTGATCAATGCTAGCAATAAGTGTTCGACGGAGACATAGTCATCCTGCATGAGGCGCGCTTCCGTCTCTGCTTCCGTCAACACGTTCAGCAACGAGCCCCCGATCCGAGGCGTCGTCGCCTGGGACAAGGCAGGAAGTTTACCAATCGCCTCGTCAATCGCAGCATTCAATGTCTCAATCCGTTGATTCAACTTTTCAAAGACGACTTGTGCAATTCCTTCTTCTTGAGCAAGTAAGGCAAGTAACAAATGCCATTCTGTGATTTCACTATGACGACGTTGTTTCGCGATCGCTTGGGCAGAGACGATTCCCTCGTGTGCCCGATCCGTTAAACGTTCAAAATCCATCCTTGATCACTCCTTCACTGCAAGTTGACGTTCCCACTCTTCATAAAAGGCACGGTCCATCTCAGGTAACTTGACTTCGAGTTGAACGAGTAACGCCCCACGATGACCATTCGCTTGACTGAGACCACGATTCGGAATCCGGAGTCGTGCTCCTGGTTTCGTGCCCGGTTTGACTTTCAGTTTGATTCGTTTCCCTTCAAGCGTATCTGCGACGACTTCGCCTCCAAGCACAAGCGTCGTCGGATGAACACGGACGGTTGAAATGACGTCTTGATCGACCCGTCGGAATTGATCGTCATCCTTCAAGTGAATCGTCACGTAAACATCTCCCGCGACACCTTGTCGGTTACGCATTGAACTTTTTCCACGTAAGCGGACTTTTTTACCGTCATAGACATCTTTCGGAAGCGTCAGCTGGATCGAACCCGTCGCAAGACGCACCGTGACTTTTTCGTTCGTACTAAGATGACTGAGTGGGACCGTCAATTCAAGCTCTTCATCGGTCGACACTTCTTCCTGACTAAAGAACGAACCAAACATGTCTTCAAATCCGAACGATTGTCCAGGTCGTGTCCGTCCACCACCTCCAAACTGTCGGAACAGATCTTCGTAATCTCCAGCGCCACCAGCTCCAGCGCCTGCCATCTGGTCGAAGTTACTGCCGTATCGATCATACTGCGCTCGTTTTTCCTCATCTCCAAGCACATCGAAGGCTTCTTGGATATCCTTGAAACGCTGGTCCGCACTCGCCTCTTTATTGACGTCCGGGTGATACTGCTTCGCCAATTTGCGGTACGCGCGCTTAATATCTTGATTCGATGCATCCTTTGCGACACCGAGTGTTTGGTAGTAGTCTTTTGCCATTCGAATTCACTTCCTTTTCCTATACTTCATTACCTTAATTATAAAAGTCATATCTTAATTGGTCAAATATAGTCAAACTTTTTTCTGACATTCTGTTCTCTTTTCACTTTACGTCCTTGCGACAAACAAGTTTCACCGACTGAACCATGTTATACTGATAGCCAAACAGGAAATGAACGATGGGAGGATTTACAGATGGACGGTAAAACACGTAAAAATATCACGCCTGGTCTTAAAGTCAGCATCGTGTTGAAGCAAGATCAACGAACAGGTAAACGAACAGAAGGAATCGTCAAAGACCTTCTCACGAAATCACCGCAGCATCCGCATGGGATTAAAGTGCGCTTAGAAGACGGTCAAGTCGGTCGTGTTCAAGAAATTTTAGGATAAAAAGACAGCAATCGCTCGCCCTGATTCCTTTTCGGAGTCAAGACGAGCGATTTTTTTCATGCTTCAGTCGCTTGTTCTAAATACCGCCACGTCGCTTCGACGAGAATACGCGCTGCATCGAGCATCGCCGGCTCCTTAAAATCAAACTGCGGATGATGATGCGGTGGATACGAAGCATCTCCCGCTCCTGTAAAGAAGAACGCGCCCGGTACGTGTTGCAGATAATAAGCAAAATCCTCGCCACCCATCGTTGGTTCGATCTCAAATACACGCTCGTCTCCTAGAACTTCTCGTGCGACAGATTCAATCAATGCGGTGGGTGCAGCATGGTTGATGACAGCTGGATAGCCTTTTTCGTATGTAAAGTGATACGTTGCTCCGACTGCCTCACAGATTCCTTTGATCGTCCGCTCCATCCGCTCGATGATCTCGTCCGCTGTCGCTTCATCAAACGTCCGGACCGTTCCTGTCAACGTCGCTTGATCCGCGATGACATTAAACGTATTCCCCGCATGTAATGTTCCGACGGTCACGACTGCCGGTTCCAGTGGATTGAGTTGACGACTGACGATTGATTGTAATTCCTTAACGATCGTTGCCCCGAGTAAGACAGCATCAATCGTCTCATGTGGTTTCGCACCGTGTCCGCCTTTTCCATATAAGGTCAGCTCGAACTTATCAGCCGCTGCCATGATCGGACCGGTCCGAACACCGACATGTCCTAAATCGATTGTTGACCAAAGATGCGTTCCGAAGATGACATCGACCTCTTCGAGACAACCGTCCGCAATCATATCGCGTGCACCGCCCGGAACGACTTCTTCCGCATGTTGATGAATCAAGACGACGTTCCCCGGTAATGATTCCCGCTGTTGCATGAGCGTCTCTGCGACGGCCAGCAACGTCGCCGTATGACCATCGTGACCGCATGCATGCATCACACCCGGAACCGTTGACCGATACGCGACCTCTTTAGCGTCAGCAATCGGTAAGGCATCAAAGTCAGCACGTAACGCGACGGTCTTCCCCGGTTTTCCTCCACGAATATACCCGACGACACCACGTCCGCCGACCTCCGTCCTGACTTCGATTCCGAGCGCTTTTAAATGTTGCGCGATATAACGCGGGGTCTCGACTTCGTGAAACGACAACTCTGGGTGCTGATGTAAATAACGACGGCGCTCGACCATTTCTGGATACAACGCGTCTAGTCCGGCAGTTCGTTCTGACATATATGTATCCCCCTTATTTCTTTTGATGCAGTGTCTTAACGCTTTCTCGCGTGTATTGAAGACGTTCGAGTGTGTCTTCATAATGTCCCGCAGCATACGATAAGAACAAGACATCGATCGCAAATAGTTGGGCGAGACGTGAACTGAGCGCTGCACTACGAAGCGGCGCTTCCGGTGCGCGTGATGTCCAAAGCGCGATATCCGCGAGTTGGCTGATCCGATTGTCCCCGAAACGTGTCAGACTGATGACCTTCAGCCCTTGGATTTTCGCCAAACGGATCAACTCGACGACCTCTTCCGTTTCTCCGCTGTAGGAAATCGCAAAGAAGACATCTTCTTTACGTGCATTCGCTAAGATCGTCGCAAGTAGATGCTGGTCCGTTTCTTGAATCGCTAGTTTCCCGACACGCGTCCATTTTTGAGCAGCGTCTTCAGCTACGACATGCGATGCCCCAATCCCGTAAAAATAAATCGCGCGTGCCTGATCAATCACATCAATCGCATCCGCAATCCGTTCATCATTCAACTGCTTCGCAGTATCCTGTAACGCTTGAATGCTGTTACTAAGCGTTTTTTCAATCAAGTCGACAGGACGTTCATCCTTTTCGATATCGTGATACCCTTTTAAATCCGTCCGTGCTGTATCGGCAGAAATGCGCATCCGCAACTCCGGGTATCCCTTTAATCCGAGCGCGCGGCAGAAGCGGACGACTGCAGCGGCACTTGTATCTGATTCCTCTGCAAGTTGGTGGATCGTCATGCGCGCAATTTGGTTCATATGCGTCAAGACATAGTCTGCGACTTTTCGTGAGGATGATGGTAGTTCCTCTCGAACTGCACCGATTTGTGAATAGATACCGCCTTTCATCTAAATCTCCCCTTTATCCTCTTCTTTTTAAAAGAACTAACGATTCATCACTTACCGCGTCGTTCCTGTTTGTAGAACTGTTCTTCTTTCATTATGCTCTCTCCTACTAGCTTTCGTAAATCTAAAAAATGGGAAAGTGAAACAAAATACCATTCTTCTTCCATACCCTTCCTTTCTTATTCATATACTTCTCTCTTTCAGCGTCCGTTATATAAAAAAAGCGACATTCCGTCCATTGGAGGAATGTCGCTTCATAAAGTAAATCGAGAAATCAGCGAATCTTGACGATCGGTTTCTTTGTATCCGGATCGAGGAATAGCATCGCTTCCGTATCCCCGTTCAAGTTCGTCACAGTAATCGTCGTTGGAATGTTTCGATTATACTCCCAACGATTCTCAAGCAGATACGTCACGTACTGAACGAATGCGACGAGTTCTGCTTTTCCGTAAAATTGAACGGGAATCTTCATCTCAAGCTTTTTCAGTTCATCTTCTTGATAGAAGCCTTCCCCCATCATACCAGTGTAGTTCGGGAAGTAGTCTTCTAGACGGTCTTTGAATAAATCGAATTTCGCCGCATCATCCCGCACATCATTCGTCGCACGTGCCGACGGGTAGTAATAATAGCGCTCATTGTAGTTTTTCCAGTCGTTCGCACTGATTTGATTCCCGCGACCGATGAAGGCAGACGAGAGATAGTGACCGGAAACCGGTGACCCTTCTTTTTCCTGGAGGTAGAGAGCGACGTGAATCGGTGTCGTCTTCATCCCTTGTGTCTTACGCATCTTCTTGACTAAATCATTCGCCATCCGCTTTCCTTCAGCAACGACTTTCTTTTCATCAAGTTTAACGGTATAGGTTGGTCCATAGTTTTCATCTTGGAACAC
>NZ_WBYY01000099.1:0-11495 GCF_048985645.1 Exiguobacterium sp. A1_3_1
ATGGGAACGTTCAAACGGACGGACCGGGCACTCGATGCCGCCTTATCGGATCCGCATCATTTCTTTGCGGTCATCGATCGGGATGGGGTGACGAAGTTCACGCGAGACGGAAACTTCCAACTATCTCCGCAAGCCGATGGGCGTATTCAATTGACGGATGACGCGGGACGGTCTGTCGTTAACGGTCAAAATGAACCAATTCTCTTACCTGCGGATGCGACGGGTGTCGAATTGAACAAGGACGGCAACGTCACGGGAATCGTCAATGGAGAGCGCCGTGTCCTCGCACGACTTGCTGTGGGGTATGTCGACAATCCGAATCAGTTGACGGAAGATGGAGCCGGCTTGTTTACAGCACCAGGACAGTATGAAACAGTCGATGGAAATCCATTGACGGTCGGCACACTCGAGTCGTCGAACGTCGATATGGCAACCGAGATGACGAATTTGACACAGATTCAACGGGCGTATCAATTCAATTCAAAAGCACTGATGACGACCGATCAGATGATGGGAATCGTCACGTCACTGAAATAACATGAAAAAGCAGATCGCCTCAGATTTGAGTGCGGATCTGCTTTTTATATTCAGTCTTGTAGCGCTTGATAAATAGCGGCCATATCGGCATTCCCATGGTCAAGCTTTGCCTTCGCATAACTACGATCCGCTGCTTGAGCGAGCGGCAACTCGAGCTGCTGACGTTTTGCTTCAGTTATGATCAGCCCGAGATCCTTCGCCATCAAGCGAAGCGGGAAGGCAGACGGGAAATCGTTGTTCCGGTACATGTCCCGTTTACCGGTGAAGAGCGGCGTGTTCATGCCCGATGCACTGATCATCTGGATCAGCTTCTCTTTCTCAAGACCCGCACCTTCTCCGAGCAACAACGTCTCCGCGACTCCTTGTCCGACGACGGCGAGTAAGAGATTGATGGCAAGTTTTGCCGCACTTCCTGAGCCATGTGGACCGAAATGGATCGTTTCCTTTCCGAGTAGATCAAGATACGGCTGACAAGCCGTGACGACGTCTGCGTCACCGCCAGCAAGCAAGACGAGCTGCCCGTTTTCTGCAACGGGGACGGACCCCGAAACAGGAGTTTCAAGATACGTCCCATCATTCTCTTCGACGAGACGTGCCATCTTCTTCGTCTCTTCCGGTGAGATCGTACTCAAGTTGACGATCGTCTTACCTGTGAGGTCGTCTGTTACACTCTCGAGAACGGACGCGACAGCTGGTCCGTCCGCGAGCATGATGAAGATGATGTCGCTTTGACGTACTGCGTCCTTAGCTTCTTTGACCGCTGTTGCTCCTCGATCCGTCAACGACACCGTCTTTTCATACGTCCGGTTGTAGACGATCACGTCATGTCCACCGTCGAGTAGCCGTTTTGCCATCGGTACACCCATATGTCCTAAACCAATCCATCCCAGTTGCATGTCGATTCCTCCTTAAAATAATGCGCTTTTGACTATACCCCACGCTTGATCGAATCTAACGACAAAAAAGACCGTCCACGTGATGTGAACGGTCGAATGATTAATCTTCATACATGAGAATCGTCGAAATGACAGCAATCGGGAAACGAATCGTAAAGGTCGATCCGACACCAACGACCGATTCGACATCAATCGTTCCGTTATGGTGTTTGACGATTTCCTTACAGATCGATAGACCAAGACCGGTTCCACCGATTTTTCGTGTCTCGGAGTTATCGACACGATAGAACTTATCGAACAACTTCGGAAGCGCGTCTTGTGGAATCCCGATGCCTTCATCCTGGATGCGGATTTGGGCGAAACCAAGTTCATTTGTAATCCGTATCAAGACCGTCCCACCGCTCGGTGAGTACTTGACGGCATTGCTGAGCAGGTTGTTGAGCAACTGCTTCATCTTTTCTGCGTCGCCGTCGATCATGATCGGTCCACGTGCCTCGAAATCAATCGTGTGTGTCTCATGCGAGACATCATAGAACTCGATTAAATCCTGGGCGAGTTCGACGACATCAAACGTCGTCATCTCGTAACGGTGTTCGCTCGATTCCATCCGTTGAACATCGAGGAAGTCATTGACGAGCGTCGTCAGGCGACCCGTCTCGGAGTGGATCGTCTGGAGATATTTCCGTTGCCGTTCTTCCTCGAACCGTTTGTTGAGCATCAGCTCGGTGAAGCCATAGATCGAAGAGAGTGGGGTCCGTAATTCATGCGAGACGGTCGAGACGAATTCTTCCTTCATCCGCTCCGCTTCCGTCTCTTTCGTCACGTCACGGAGAACAAGCATCGTACCGACCCACATGCCGTCGACCTCGATCTTCTCGGCATAAATCTGGATGTACGTACTCTGTTTTCGAATCGAGACGATCAAGCTATCTTTTGGTAAATTCAGCTCAACGATCTGTTCGATGTAGCGTTCGAATGGTGCTGGTTCATCGATGATGTCAGCGAGTGCCTGCATCGCTTGCTGGAAGGCAGAGCGCTCTTCGTCTTTGAACTCTGTTGGTACTTCCGGGAACAACGTCATCAGCGGTTCGTTGACGAGCAATTCGTCCGTCTCATGTTCGATGTAGACGACGGCTTCACGAATCGAGTTTAATAGTTGGGTCGTCTTATTCTTCTCACGAATCATTTCTTCATAAATGCCCATCCGAAGAAGGGAAAGCGATAATTGATGCGAGAACGACAAGATGTCATCCATCTGTTCCGCTGTGAAGGCGTCACGATAACGAACGAGATAGATACAGGCGATCATGTGCTCTTTCGTCGGATCAAGAACTGGGACTGCGACCTCATACATATAGTATGGGTATGGAAGCGGACTCTCATGCGCGACCTGTTTCGATGAATGGACAGGACGCTTTAGGAGGCGTGCACGGTGCAAGAGTGATTGATCATCGGAGACAAGACGACCGACCATCTCTTCCGTCATCCCATAATCGATCGTTGAACGGACTTCCTGTTGATCAAGGAACAACAATGCACCAATCTCAGAATGTGTGATCGAGACGAGCTTCTCGATGATTTCCGGATACGCCGTCAGTGTCTCACGGGACGCAAGCGTCTCGGTCAATTCATTGCGATACTTGAGATGTTGTTCGCTCCGAAGCGTGATATCGAGTGCTTCCTCAAGCTCTTCCTGCTGCGCTTGCAGTTCTTCTTGCTGGGCAACGAGTTCTTCCTGTTGTGCTTGGAGCTCTTCGTTCTTCGCCAGCATATGGACCTTGTTGTCGGCAATCGATGCCGCCATTTGATTGAATGATGCCGTCAGCGTATGCAGTTCATCCTTCCGTTTCGGTAATGGAATCGCTTGGATGTCTTCACCTGTTGCAAGCAAAGCGCTATCGCGAGACAGTGCGTTGACCTGCTTCGTAATGCGGCTGATGAACGGACGAACGAGCGAGAAGAGGACGAGAATCAAGACGACGAGGTTCGACAGCCAGATGAACTGGGCGACACGCATTTCGCCAAGAAGATCGTTCTTTGCATCGACTTCCTTCCCTTGAATCAACGTCAGATAATCAGCAAGTAACGTATCAATCCGTGTCATGTCGACATCAGCGTCTGATAAACTAACCGATCCGCGTATTGTTCCGTTTGCATTAAACAGATCCTTCCCATTCGAAAGCGCAGCAAGGGTATCAGGGTCGACAAAAGCTTCATCGATTTTCCCGTCTTTCTTCCCGTCGACGTATTCAGTAAGGAGTGGCAGTGCTGTTCCGAAATAATCGTCATACATTTGACGTGTCGCGGTTGCGTACTCTTTTCCTTGCTCGTACACGGCGTACTTCTCGAACCATGTCGTTAAACGATTGATTTCCTGTTGATTCGTCTTGACGGCATCCAGTGTTTCCTGTGAGCCGGTCAACAAATAGGATTTGACGTTACTTTGCGCGACGGTCCACTCGCTTGCGAGTGCGTTGGCATTCGTTCGTCGTTCACTCAAGTCATCGAATGTCGCATTCGCCTGATCGATTTTTTGTTCTGTGTAGAAATAAACGATCGCAGACGTGATGCTGAGTGCGACGAACACCATATAGAAGGCGAACATCAATTGGCGACCGATGGTATGGTTGATCCATTTCACTGGGGTATCCTCCGTATTCTATTTTACATGTATGAAAAAGATTGCTTAAGTTCGAATATATTCATCTTACACACATTCAACTTGTACGGCAAATTTGAATCTGCAAATCTTATTAAAACAAATATATCATATATTGGTTAAAATGGAAAAACGATATATTTTCTGAGAATAAGGATTAAGAAGTATGGTTTTAAGGAAAACAATAGGGGATATGGAACTTCATACTTTAAATTAGGGAAGTGGTTAGATGCAAAAAATGTTCGAAAACAAATGGTACCGATTCGCCTGGTGGATCATGACGTTACTCATCATCGTCTGGATTGGCGATCATGTCACGTTCCTATTCCGACCGGTCGCGATTTTGCTACAGATGGTCGTACCACCGCTTGCGATCGCCGGGATTCTCTATTATGTCCTGCTACCGATCGTCGAGTTGCTCGAGAAAAAGATGAAGCGACGGCCTGCTGTCTTGATCGTCCTCGTTGGTCTGATCGGAATCTTGACGACGCTCGGCTTCATCTTCGGTCCGATGCTATCAGAACAGATCACACAGTTCGTCAACTCGATTCCGACACTTGCGACGCAGTTTCAGCGTCAATTGATCGATGTTCGAGAGCAACTTGAAAACAGTTCGGTCTTCTCACGCTTCCTCTCAGGACCAGATAACTTGTTCAATAAGTTTTCTAGCAATATCTCGGAGTACGCTTCGACGTTCCTCAAGAACATCGGTACGGGTGTCGGTGGCTTCGTCAGTGTCGTGACGACGACGGTCGTGACGATCGTCATCATCCCGATCATGTTGATTTATATGTTGCTTGATGGTGATAAGCTGAAAGGTAATCTCGTCAAGCTGATGCCGTATGAGTACCATAAAGAAACGAAAAAAATCCTCGGTGACGTTCACTTGACGATCATGAGTTATATCCGAGGACAAGTCATCGTCAGCATTGGTGTAGGAATCATCGCTTATATCGGATATCTGATCATCGGGATTGATTATGCGTTGCTACTCGCGTTGTTTGCGACACTGACGAACATCATTCCGTTCCTCGGTCCAGTCCTCGGTGTCATTCCGGCCTTGATCGTTGGGTTCATCCAGGATCCGATTCTTGCGATTTATGCAATCATCGTCATGACGGTAGCACAACAGATCGATTCGCACATTATGTCACCGCTCGTTCAAGGGAAAACGCTCGATGTCCATCCATTGACGATCATCATCGTCCTGCTGGTTGCGGGGAACATCGCTGGTTTCTTCGGGGTCTTACTCGGTGTCCCGTTCTACGCCGTCATGAAGGTCGTCATCCTGAACATCCGTCGTCTCTATCATCTTCGGTCGCAAAAGAAGATGGTCATTACGGAAGAAGAGAAGACGTTCGATACGATCATCACGGAGCGCGATTGAGTTTTGAAATTTACGTAAAAGTGCGTCATACTGAAGACGTAGTTAAGAAAAAGGGGGCAGGGATCAGATGGATTCACGTCATACCGAAGAACAAGCCGATTTACTGGCATTGCAGAAGTTTCAACACAACTTCGAAAACAGCCTCAAGTCGAGTATCATTTATCTCTTGCGTGATGGGGCGTTGACGATCGGGGAACTCGAGCAACGGATCGATCAGTCACACGGTCAAATCCTCGAACAGCTGCAGGAGCTGATCGAAGATGGTCTCGTCGTCCAGCAGATGTCAGAAAAAGTGCACGGGCTGGCCTATTATTTAACGGCACCGGCAGAAGATCTCGTCCGTCAGTTCAAGGAATCGATCCGCTGGAGCAAACAGCATATTCGTTATTGAGGAACGTCAAAAGCCAGAGTCGCTAGACTCTGGCTTTTGTGTGGATCTTAACGATGTACGGCACTGAAGGCTTCTTCCGATTCAATGCCTGCTTTGTTGACGGCTGTAATGATGAAACGACCCGTCGCATCTTCTGGAAGTGGGAAGGCTTTCCGTTCGATGACATCTGTTGTACCGAGTTTTTTGCGTTTACCGTCTTTTTCTTGATAGATGTTGTATTTGACGACATCTTTATCCGTAGAAGCATACCAGTTCACGAATCCACCACTGACGCGGACGTTCGTGGCTGGTTTCGGTGGTGTTTTGACGGGATCAGATGCTTTCTCATCGAGTTCTGTGAAAACGACGAGTCGATCATCATACGTTCCGGCATTTTGGTCAAATGTTCCGATACACGTAATCAAGTTAAGATTCCGTTTCTCAGAAGCACCAAAGATTTTTTGAAGCGGGGCATCCAAGTGATCGTATTGAACAAGCTTTTTGACGCGGAAGACGAGCGTCCGTCCCGAAGCATCCTTAATCTTGATTTGATCATTCTTCTTTAAGTCTCGTAGTTGATAGAAGACGGCAGGACCTGTTTTCGTATCGGTGTGTCCATCGATGACAGCATTCCCGACATCGCCTGGACGTGGACCGAACTTATACCAGCCGACTTGTTGTTCATTCTTTGGTGTCGCCATGGCGCCATTCTTATCAAGACCGACTTGCTCGACCTTTGTTTTGACGTCAAGCGTTGGAATCGAGAGAGTCTTTGGTAATTCGACTTCATTCGTCGAAAGATCCTTGAACTCTTTTTTGAAGATGTCCGATGGTTTTAACGGATCTTCTGCTGGCGCCTCCTTCTTATTCTCGGAAGAAGTCACCGTCTTGGGTGACGCCGTTCCTTGGGTGATGTTGGATGCTGCTTGTTCCGGTGTGCTAAAGAGCAGGAACAAGAGCGTTCCGACGGAAGCAACCATCAAAACGATGCTTGTCGGCAGTAACCATTTTCGCATGACGTGTAACTCCTTTCCGAGAGAAGGGTCTCTCTATGTAAAAACAGGATAGCAGATTGCTATCCTGTTTTTGATTATACCCAATTTCTTAGGCGTTTTGACGTTTGCGTGCGAGGACAAGACCAACTGCTCCGAGTGCGAGACCGAATACTGCGATTGCACCTGTTGTTGCAGCTGTGTTGTTGTCGCTCATACCACCGTTACCAGTGTTCGGCATTGAGCCTGGTGTACCATCCATGAATTTCTCTGGCGATTGTTTGACGATCGCCTCACCAAGGTTTTCACCTACGCCGTACATGTAAGCGTAAGACTCACGGAATGTGTCGACAGAACCTTTGTAGTCGCCTTCAACATACTGCATGAACGTATCTTGGACGTAAGTCTCGTGACCTGATACGGCTTCTTGTGCTGCTTTTGTTGGAAGGTTTTCTTCTGTTGCCGCACCGAGGAATGCACCGAAATCGTTCGAGAACATTTTGAGCATGTCTTGTGCGTCACCCATTAATTTTTTATCGTCATTGATTGCTGCTGTGACAAGGTTTGCTTGTGCTTCGATGTGGTTTTTCGTCCAAACTTGTTCGAACTGATCCGCACCGGCTTGACCGTAGATTGATTTGATCGCTGCTTTGAAGTCTGCCGTGTGCATATCTTCAGCCCAGTTTGCTGCATCGTAATCCTTCGCTTTATCAACACCAGCTGTCATGCTGAGGTTCGCAAGTGCAACGTGTTCAGCTGCAAGGCTGTTAAGTGTTGAACGAAGATCTGCTGCTTTTGAGTCCGCTTTCGTGTTATCGAATTTCTCAGGCATCTGTGTTGTGATAGCGACTGAGAGTGCTTTTGAGATATCGTACATGCGGCTGTATCCTTCACGGAATGTGTTGTACGATCCTTCGTAGTCACCAGCTGCATATTGCTGGAATGTCTTATAGACGTCTGCTTCGTGCGCACGGAGGACTTCTTCAGCTGCTGCTTTCGGGAGTTTCCCTTCCGTTGCTGTATCGAGGAAGCTTGAGAGATCTTGTACGAACTCTTCTGTCTCTTTCTTCGAAGCGTTGATGCCGTCTTGGTCATCTGCTTTTACAGCTTTGACGAGGTCTGTTGTGTATTTATTGTGATCAACGAAAATTTTCTCGAATTGTTTTGCGCCTTCATCGCCGTAAACTGAAGCGATGGCTGGTGTCATATCGAGTGCATTTTGTTTAAGTGCTGCTTCGTAATATTCTGCGTCTTTTGAACCGTCATATTGTTTTTTCATGTCCATGACAGCGAGGACGAAGTGCTCTGAAAGTAACTGATCGAGTGTTGCGCGAAGGTCAGCAGCTTTTGTTTTGACCGTGACGTTCTTTGGTGCCTCTTGTTTCATGTCATCTGCGCCACCAGAAGCGAATGCTGCTGTTCCTGGAAGTACGAGTGCTGCTGCCATTGCTGATGCTGCGAATTTTTTAGTGTGTTTCATGTTGAATCCATCCTCTCGATTTTAAGGTAGTGGAGCGCTTGCTTTGGTTTTTAATATGAAAAACGTTTGGAAGCGTTGATCTAAACTTGAATAGAGGGATGAAACCGGGCCCGTGTCATCCTGTGCTTGTAAGTGTTGCTCGTGAATCTGTAAGGCTTACGCGGATGGATGGCATTTGGATTTAAAAAAATGTGAGATTTACGGAAATAATGTGTTGCGAATTTTTTACTTCCTTATATAACAAAAGAAAACTTTTTTTAAATGTTTACCGATCGCTCGTGTTACACTAGCTAGGAACCAGGAGAAAACAAAGTCATTCCTGATATTGTTACCTGGTACTAATGTGCTATACTACGCTTAGACTGAATCAATGAAAGGTGATCAAAATGGTACAAGACCAAGCAGGTACGGAACAGCCAACGCGTGAACGTTCAAAGCGACATCAACAAGGCAAGGACGCTGGAACATCTGAAAAGAAAACACCACGTCTTCGGAAGTACACGACGCGACGTGTCCCAATTCTCGTCCGGTTGTTGATCGTTCTCGTTCTCGTCATCGTCGCACTGGTCGTCGGTGCAATGGTAGGGTATGCAACGTTTGGTGGTGGCGAGGCAATGGATGTGTTAAAGCTCGACACATGGACCCGCATCACCGATTTTTGGATGAAATCTTAATTTGTCAGTGATGGGAGCTGTTTAATATGTATACAATCGAACAAATCAAGGAAGTCATTCCGCACCGTTATCCCTTTTTGCTCGTCGATCGGATTTTAGAGGTCGAAGAAGGCAAACGCGCGGTCGGAGTGAAAAACGTGTCTGCGAACGAAGAATTCTTCAACGGACACTTTCCTGACTATAACGTCATGCCCGGCGTTCTCATCGTCGAGGCGCTCGCGCAAGTCGGTGCCTTCGCTGTCCTTAAGATGGAAGCGAATCAAGGAAAGCTTGCTTTCTTTGCCGGCATCGAGAACTGCCGCTTTAAACGTCAAGTCGTGCCAGGCGATCAATTGCGCCTCGAAGTTGAATTGACGAAGTTACGTGGACCTATTGGAAAAGGTCGTGCCACAGCGACGGTAGACGGGGAAGTCGCCTGCACTGCCGAATTGACATTCGCAATTAAGTGACGACCAGATGAAACGCTGGTTGCTTCCTCTCGCGATTTCCTTATTGATCATCCCTGGCTGTCAGCGTGCTGAAAAGGTCGAGACCGCTTCCCCATCGGTCATCGTCGACCCGATCAAACGGGCTGGTCAGACAGAGAACATCTCCGCCCAGATTTCCTTGACGAGTAAGGACCGGATGCGTTTGACGATCAAGACGACGAATGACATTCGTCTTGACGATCAACAAGTCGACATTCGCTTAGAGGTCTCGAATCAATCGATTCCGTTCCCATTCGTGTCGTTTTCCGCTAAAAAAATGGGTGAGATTCGCACGTACACTTCAGATACAACCGTTGAAGATGAAGTTTTCAACGAAAATCGCCTGCCTGTCCTCGTCATTGACGCCGGAGCAGGACGCGGGATTGAGATTCCGCTCGAAATCATCCGATGAACGATAAAGCGCCGACTCCTGTCACAGGAATCGGCGCTTTATCGTTTATTTGACGAGCGAGACGGCACGGTTTACGTCGAGGCGACCGTAGCCGTATGAGGTGTCGTAGCCTTTTGTTCCGAGATCTCGGGCAGACGATTTTAAAAGCTTCTCTGTCGCACTCGGTGACAAGCTCGGCTTCAAGCTCATCAAAAGACTCGCGACTGCTGCGACGTGAGGGGCCGCCATCGAAGTCCCACTCGAATAGGCGAGTTCACCGTCACCGATATAACTTGGGATCTCAACCCCTGGGGCGACGAGATCGAGTCCTTTTCCGCGATTCGAGAACGAAGCGCGGACATCTTTTCGGTCCGTCGCGCCGACAGATAGAACATGCGCATAGCGTGCAGGATAGCTGATCGTCTTCGCACCGTCATTACCGGAAGCAGCGACGACGAGCACCTTCTTCTGATCGGCATACGCGATCGCATCCTCGATAGCGCGTGATTTTTCATCCATTTCTAGACTGAGGTTAATGACGCGGGCGCCTTTTTTGATCGCATGGAGAATACCACGTGCGACGTCCGACGTGGAGCCTTGCCCGTTTGCATCAAGGACACGAATCGGAATCAAGGAAGCCGCTGGATTGATCCCTTGAATGCCATACAGATTATCGGCATTCGCAGCAATGATCCCGGCGACATGGGAACCGTGACCGTCTGGATCGGTGACGGAAGTCTTTCCGCGAATGAAGTCGTACCCGAGATCGGTCCGGACGCGTCCTGCGAAGTCGGCATAGGTCGAGTTGATCCCGGTATCAACGACGGCGACAAGTGTCGGCTGTAACGTTTTTCCGGCGAGTCGTTTTAAGGCAGCGGCGTACTGGATGTCAGCCCCGACTTTTCCTTTTCGTTGTCCTGTGTTCTGGAGCGACCATTGGTACGGGCGATACATATCCTTTGCCGTCCGGACGGTCTGTGTATGCTCGACGTAGTCAACAGCAGCTGATCGTTCTAAGTAACGTTTTGCCTGCGCTGCGGCAGCATTCGTCTTGAACGTCCATTCTTCGAGGGACAGGCCCGGAAGCGACGATCGTGTCGCCTGGAGCGACGTCGAGACGGATTGTTTCAGACTGCCGTGCTTCATCTTGACGAGGAGACTCGCGGTCTTTGACGTCGTCGCACTTGGTTTCATCGGTAGGAGCGGCTGGAGTTTACGAAGGATAAAAGGAATTTGATAGCGGGTTCCCGGTTTCCCTTCGAAGACGACGTACTGTGTACCGGACCAGCTGAGCGGGAAGATCAACGCTTCGTCCTGCAATTGGCGATACCGTTTGTAAGTCGTCCCTTTGCTGTAATTCGTCTTTGAGGTATAGATAGAACCTTTCGAGCGATCGAGATCGAATTCGAGATGCGTTGCCCGTTCAATATAGAGGGCTGACGGTAGGGTGAAGACGGCACGTCCGGACGCATCATATGTACCGCGTAACGTCTGACTCGTCACCGGAAGTGGTGTCGTCGCAGCCGAGACGGCGGACGGGGTCAGGAGACTGACACCGAGGAGGAGTGGAAGGATACGTTTCATGAAAAATCACGACCTTTACGGAAAATGGTGGAAAGTTGAAAAAAAGGACAGTTCAAAC
>NZ_WBYY01000100.1:0-11481 GCF_048985645.1 Exiguobacterium sp. A1_3_1
TGTGTATAAGAGACAGACATAGTGCCGATCAAAGCCCGTCTCCTTGAAGAAGACGGGCTTTTTGGTGACGTTAGATGACAGTCATTGCGCTCAAGAAGACGAAGAAGAAGGTGATGCCGCTCGTCAAAATCAAAAAAGGGAGGACAATCAGTAATTCGAGGTGCGGACGAACGCCATGATAGAACAGAAAGAACAGTGTTAAACAGGCGGTCGTGATCGTCAACGCAAGTGAAACGATCAATTGGTGAAGGGGTTCGATGAATGGAATGAGAGACGAACCTGTGACCGTATCGAAGGCGAAACCGAAGGACAAGAAAATGAGTAAGTACAAAATTGATTTTTGACGAAACATGCGGCATGTCTCCTTTACTGAACGATACATTCAGTATAGTGCCTAGCCTGTCATTCTTACCTAACAAAAATGTAAGAATGTGGCTGATTTCAAACAGCTGAATCGTTCTTGTATAGTAATGTCAAACGTGTCATCAAAAAATAGAGAAAAGCGGCGCTACTCGCAATTGCCTGAAAATAGAGCGGTTGAAACAGACCATTGAAGACGATTAATAAGATGCCACCAATAAGTAAGGCGATGCCTTGATTCAGGAAGAGATGTGATGTAAAGGAAAGTAGACGCGTTCGGAAGCGGAAGTAACGAATTGCGTCAGTCAGGATGCCGCCAACCGTGATGACAATCATAAACGATAGTAATGTCTCAAAAACACCTGAATAATACCCAGCGTCCGTCTCGGGCATAAGCCGCGGTGACGACGGGAGATGTTGATACAGCATCAAAAAAATCCAATTAGTCATCAGTAGTCGAAATGACAGACGGATCATGGTGTTCCTCCTTCCCGGTTTTCATGACGATGAATAGACGGGTGACCATTACATATAAAATGGCAGCGACTACGTTTCCGGTAAAACATACTGCAGGAAGCGAAGTGAACAAAATGAATGCGCCAGCAAACACGAAGACCGTACCTTGATGAACGAGGAGATGCGTAGTCCACGGTAGCGAACGTTTCGTAAAACGAACAGCTAACAGCAAGTCAGCCATCGCGATGCTGCTGAAGAACAGTAGCATGACAGCGTCCAACTGTTCATTGACCAACTGCTCCGTGTAGGACAAAAACGGCACCATCATCGTCATCGAACCAAACAAGTGGAGAAATAAAAAGAAGCTGAGGACGGTCCGAGCAAGCCACCCGAATAGATAGGGGAGGAATGCCGGATACTTCCGTGCTGATTCGGAGACAAGAAGATACACCAATGCTACTCCAGAACAGAACAAGACAAAATAGAACGAAAATGGATTGGGTTGCACAAGTAGATAGAGGACGATACTTGCGAACAACGCGACGACTTGATTGAGGATGATCCGTTGTGCGAATGAGATAGTAGAACGGAATAACAGGCGCGGCAGCTCTTCTGTTAAGAGTGCGCCGATTAGGATGACTGGACCGGCAAACAGTAGACCAATCAGGAAGAAGTCGGTAAAGGACGTGCCGTATAGTGCTGGATTCCCCATCTCAAGCCCAGCAATCAGTGCGTACAAGAAAGCAAACAATATCGCAGAAATGAAACTGCTCTTTACGATCGATACCATGAGATAAGTCCTTTCCGTTTGTTGCTCAAAATAGTTTGTACCAATACAGCGTCAGATTGATGTCTGGATTGGCGAATTGTTTTAGGCTATCGACTCCACCAAGCACGAAGCCTTCCCGCTCGTAAAACCGGCAAGCCATCAGATTATCGTCCTGTGCTTCAAGGGATAGACCGATCAACTCACGTTGCTGTGCCCACTTCGTCGCAGCGGCGAGCAGTTGGTGTCCAACGCCTAGTTTACGAAACGTTTGTTTGACGGCGATATTCTCGATGTAGGCGAAACGGTTCCAGTCACGAACGAGACGAATCTGACCGATACAAGAAGTGCCGGAGAAGGCGAGGAGGACGATACGATCTTGATGATCAATATAAGTAGACCAATCGAGACGATCGTCTGGGAAATGGGTTTCAGTAGCTGTTTCATAAAGTTCTTCCGTATAGGACCAGGCGGTACCGGAAAACTGTGGAACGATGCGTCCGATGATCGGAAACGCGTCGTTGGCTTCATTGACGAGTGGAATGCTCTCGGGCGAGAGCGGGCGAATCGTCAGCTGTTTCGTCTCTTTCATCGTTATTCTCCTTTATGTCTATTGAGATATCCTTCACTCTCTTCATCATCTCCTAAATACTGAGAACTGTCACGAGGAGAGATACGAGAACAGGTCAATTTTTAGCTGAAAACGGGTTTTAATTTTTCTAAAAAAGGAATTGCATGAACAGGAACGAATACATAGTCAGAAGACGATGAAACATTACAGAGAGACAGCAGTAGAGGACGTGACAACATGAACATGGATACGGTCAACCAGTATCTCGATGCCTATGGATATGGCGTTATTTTCATCTTTTTATTTTTTGGCATCGTCGGGATTCCGGCACCGGAAGAATCGCTACTCGTCCTGATTGGAATCTTAAGTGGTCAGAACGAAGAACGTTTGATTTATTCAATCTTAACGGCATACGCCGGGACGTTCGTCGGTATGTTGACGGCATATAGCGCGGGGCGCTTCTTCGGACCGACCGTCTTACGATACGGTCGTTTCATCGGATTGACGAGAGAACGCTGGGAGCGGGTGTCGAACGGCTACATGGGACGGATTAATCGGACGATCATCGCCGGTCTTTATATTCCGGGCGTGCGGCAAATCAATCCGTATTTTGCAGGCATGAAGCGAATTCCGTTCGGTCGGTATTTCTGGGTGTCGGCACTTGGTTCCGCGCTATGGGTCGTTCCTTTCGTCTTACTCGGTCACTTTGCCGGAAAGACGTTTCATATCAAGCCGGAAGTCGTACCGTATTTCGGACTTGCCTTACTCGTATTGTTCCTGCTCGGTGTACTCGTCAAATGGATTAAGCGTAAACGGCTCGAAAAACGCGTCGTTTCAGGGAAAAACCAAGCGGGAAAAGAAGACTAAGCGATACTTCTTTTTAAAGGATTTTTGCGGATAGTTTGAAGGAGTGGACATACGATGCAAAAAATAGTGATCTTTCCTTTTTTAAGGATGCGATCCGGTCATCATCTCGTCGCGGAAGCCATCGCCGAACGATTGCAGGGACCAGATGTTGAAGTCAAGGAAGTAGAGTTACTCAGTACAATCAGCCCGTTCGCGGAATGGGTGACATCGAAGTTTTATCTGAACTGGATCCGACATTTCTCAAACGGTTATAGTCGTTTTTATCATCGGCATATTGCCGGGCGTTCGAGTAACGCGCGCTCGACCGGATGGACGTCGCATTATTTCCAACAACAGATGTTACGAATCATCCGAACGGAACAACCGGATGTCATCATCTGTACGCATGCGTTTCCATCTTATCTCTTGAATCAATTGAAGGAACGAAACCTTTGTGATGTACCCGTCATCAATGCCTATACCGATCTATTCGTCAGTCGCGTCTGGGGAAAGACGCACATCGAGTATCACTTGTTGCCGAATCGTGAGGCGAGGCGGGAATTACACGCGCATCATGCCGTACCAGAAGAGCGGTTGTTCGTGACGGGAATTCCTGTCCATCCAGCCATTTTTGGTGGTTCGATCATTCGTTCGACGCAGTCACGCAAACAAATTCTGGTTGCGGGCGGAAACGGTGGACTCGGTCAACTCGAGACGTTGCTGACGCAAATCGAACAGTGTGCAGAAGCTGATTTTCATGTCTTGTGCGGGAACAATCAGACGCTCTATAAACGGTTAGCTTCGCGACGTCATCCACATATTCATCCACTCGCCTATATCGATTCACGAGATGAGATGAATCAACTGTATGAACGGATGGATGCGATCGTCACGAAGCCGGGAGGCGTGACGGTCAGCGAAGCATTCGAAAAACGTGTTCCGCTGTTCATTCAACACGTCCTACCGGGGCAAGAAGAGATCAATCGTACGTATTTGATGGAGAAAGGGCTTGCGTTCTCCTTTAATCAAACGGATTCACTCGCGGATGTCATCCGTCGGACGCTTGAGAATCCGGACGTCATGCATGCTTGGCAACAGGCGGTCACGCAGTATCAAAATGATTGCGTCATGGCCGATCAGCGGTTTTTCGCGGAACGAATTGCGGGTTGCCTGCAAGATCGTCGTCAAAAAGTAAATGGATAATAAGGGAGTTAGTTTACATGCGTTCACGTCTTGTCACAGCGGGAGTTCTCGCGACACTTGCTTATACGGTCGTTCCGTATATGGCGTCACGCGTCTTCGGATGGCGCGTGACGAAATCACTGGACTCACGATCCATCGCCTTGACGTTCGATGACGGTCCAGATCCTGTCTATACGACAGAACTGCTGGATCTCTTACAACAAGAAGGCATTCACGCGACGTTTTTCGTCGTGGGTCATAAAGCAGAAGCACATCCGGACCTCATTCACCGGATGCACGAAGAAGGGCATCAACTCGGGATCCACAATTATGTCCATCGACCGAACTGGTCGATGCGACCGTCGACAGTCCGGACAGGCATCGAACGGACAGCAGCAATCATTGAACGGATCACGGGCGAACGTCCGACGGTCTACCGTCCACCGTGGGGCGCACTCAATGCTGGAGATGTCCTCTGTCCTCCTTCTTACGAAATGATTCTCTGGTCGAAGATGGCGGAGGACTGGAAGCTAGAGGGCGGGAAGGCGAAAATCAAACGGCTGCTATCAAATGTGTCAGAAGGAGACATCATCTTGCTCCATGATAATGGGGATACGTTCGGTGCGGATCCACAAGCACCCATGCAGACGATCGCGGCGCTGAAAGAACTCTTACCGGAGTGGAAAGCACGTGGCTTACAGTTTCGGCGAATCGATCAAGCGTAAAGAAAGAGGACTTACCGGTTTCATGGTAAGTCCTCTTTTGCATGGATGAAGCATTGCGTGACATGTCGTCCTCGTCTGCATGACGATGATGGAGGATCTGTTTTTGCATCATCCAGCGCAGTCTACTCAATAATCGAATGCGTATGATAAAGATTAAGAACGGACCGGTTCACGGTCTTGCGTCGTCATCGCCGCCTCAGCATCGACCTCGTACAGAATGACACGGTTCCGCCCTTGTTCCTTGGCGGCATATAACGCTTCGTCGGCAAGGATATTCATCCGCTGAGCAGCGACGTGTTTCCCATGGGCGATGCCAACGGACGCTGTGATCGAGATGGCGGGAAAGCCGTCGAGCTGAAAGCGCGTGTTCGCGATCCGCTCCCGGATTCGGTTGGCGACCTTCGCGACTTTCGAAGGCGTCAAATCATAGATGAGGACCATGAATTCCTCTCCCCCGATGCGCGCCGTGATATCATGCGGACGCGTTTCTTCCTGTAAGATCCGTGCGAACTGTTGCAAGACGAGATCCCCGTTTGCATGCCCGTATGTATCGTTGACATGCTTGAAGTGGTCGATGTCGAGTGCGAGCACATTGTAGACACGTCCTTCTTCTTCGAGCAACGCCGTCCGTTCGTCCCAAACCCGGCGATTGTACAGTCCCGTCAAATGATCAAGTTCCGCTGATTGTTTATAGCGCTGCACTTGTTCGTTGAGCAACTGAAAATCAATCGTCAACAGACTCGATAAGAGTCCGACCGCCAGTCCAATCGTCCATGTCGAAGCGAGCAAACGAAGAGCGGCGTCACTGAAGCCAAGATTGATCGAGACGGCAATCGAGATCATGAACAACGCCCAAACGTTCATGATGAGATTTTGCAGGAATGGTCGGTGGAGCAACCGTTTATGGATGAAGTACATCCCGGTGCTGATACCAAGGACTGCAAGAAACGCGACGACCGCTTGTGGTGTCCAGCCGAAATAGAACCGGGAGCAGCCGATGATCAGCGTTGCGATGATCAGGGGCGAACGGACGCCATAAAAAGCGAGCAAGACGAGTGGTAAATGACGCAAATCCATCCGTAACGACTCGTTGACGGCGATCCCCTTAAACATCAACAGTACCCCGAGCAGCCCGGTCGCGAGACCGACGATGAAGGTTTTCAAGTTACTTGACGCAAGGCGCTGACTATAGATGATTTTAGCGATCAAATAAAAGCCGGTGAAGGCGATGCAAGCATTCAATAACAACTCGGCAATGAACATGACTTTCACATCCTTGAGTGTGATACTTTCACGATAGCAGTTTGATAAAGGATGTCAACGAGAGAGTCTCAAAATTTTAAAGATTCAGGTAAAGACTTGCTTAAACAAATTCATTTGGTAAAATTAGAGAGCTTTAGGGAAGGAGTGGGATGAGAATGGAACTGAAGCATGTCACGATGGAAGCGCGAAAATTTGATGGACGTCCGCACTATTCATGGGACGGCTATGTCCTTGAACAGACGGAAAACTATTTGCTAGTCGCGAATACGCCCGGGCGGACTCTTTTGCATCATCGTCGCGAAGCGGTTTATACATATGCCAATTATAGTCTCGAATTCTATCCACTTGATGCGGATTTTACGGTCGGTCTCGATTTAGAACGGACGGGAGAGGTGACGTACTACTGTAACATTTGCTTACCGTCGATTCTTCAAGGAAATACCTTATCGTTCATTGATCTGGATCTCGATCTCGTCCATCGCGAGGGCGTGTGGACGGTCGTCGACGAGGACGAATTTTTAGAGAACCAACAATTGTACGATTATCCGCCTGATGTGATTGAACGAGCCCGTGCATCGTTACTGAACCTACAAGAACGAATCGCGCAGCAACAGTTTCCGTTTGACGGCTTTTTGGATTCATTCATCCCGACCGTCCTGCAGATGAAGAAAAGGGGAAATGACACATGAAGACGATTCGTTGCCACCGGGCATTTGGTGTCTATGGATTATTGATGAAGGAGGATGCCTTACTCGTCATCGACAAGAATGGTGGACCGTATATCAATCGCTATGACTTACCAGGGGGAAGCCTCGAAGAAGGAGAGACGCTCGCTACGGCGATGCGCCGGGAATTCACGGAAGAGACAGGGCTCGAAGTTGCACTCGAACGACAGATCGGCGTCGCGGACTTCAAGCTTCCGTGGGATTGGCGCGAGTTCGACGAAGTCCATCACATCGCCGTCTTTTATCACGTCCGACAGACGGGTGGAACGCTGAGTATCCCCGAACAATTCGTCGGACAAGACTCGCTCGGTGCGCGCTGGGTCAAGGCGAGTGACGTCTCGATTGATAACGCGTCACCGCTCGTACTCGAAGCGTTTCGCTGGATCGAGGAACAGCGACTCGATCTCGAGGCACGACACTTTTCGAATTGGGACGTCTTAAAATGAACAGGAGCGCTCTTCGTTAATGGAGAGCGCTTTTTCTTATGAGTGATTCGCTAACGCAGCATCAAGCCGTCGTTTTTGATGGCGATGGTGGGCGAGATGATACGTGACGAGAGCATACCACTCGGCGGCATTCAACCATCCCATCCCACCGTGGTGCGTCTTTTGGTCAGGGGCTGTCGACTGGGCGACCATGGCAAGTGATGCGTGACGATCGGTCAACTCAAGCCAACGCGTCCGCAATCGGTCGACGTGAGCCGTCTCGTCCGGTGGTGCGTTCATCGCATCCGGTAATCGAATCGGTGTCGCCGGAAACGCACCGGCAGCAAACAGCCTTTCGCCAAACGGTGACTTTCCGGACGTAGTCACGGGTGCGAACTGGCACGACTCGACCTCATCTAAATACTCATGACTGACGACGATCAGATGGTCGTACATCTGGCTGATCGACCATGTGTCATGATCCAGATGATAGATCAAAGCATTCGGCTGATAGTGATCAAGCTCCTGTAGATAATAGGTGAATAGTTCGTCCATCCTGTCACTCCTCTCAAAAAACATCTCCCTATTCTTTTCGAACAATCATCGACTTCTTCCTGTCATATGTCCTAGAAAGGAGGAATCACCATGCAAGCCCCATATCTTCCGGTTCCCCATACGCTCTTACGGAGCGGGACGGCATTTGCGTCCGTCCATGAAAAGATGATTTACCTGATTCTTGAGAGCTTCAGCGGTCAGGATGGTCAAGCGTTCCCGTCCTATCAGACGATCGCCGACGCTGTTCCGTGCAGTAAATCGACGGTCAAGTCGTGTATCCAGTCCTTGATTGCAAGCGGTCGGATCGAGAAAGTCGAACGCTTCACGAAACACGGGGGACAGACCTCGAATGCTTACCGTGTCCTGCCCCGTGTCGAGACACCTTCCCCGGCGAGTCACGAGACGACTGCCCCCGAGGTTTCTGCTGACTCCGAAGAAGAAGTCTTGAAGAAAACGACTTTAAAAAAGGAACTGGTGCAGCAGTACGAGACGAATCTCGGCAAGGCGACACCACGAATCGAGCAAGAATTGCTACAGCTGGCAACAGACCATCCGATCGATCGCATCCTGTATGCAATCGAAGAAGCGGCGCGAGCGAACAGTCGTCATTTTGGCTACATCGAGCAAGTCGTCAAGCGTCTTGCGACTGGATTACCGGCTGAACGGCGGAAACGAATAACCAAACGTTCAAGAAGAGACACTTCATTATTTCAATTACCGAATTGGATGGAACGAGAAAAAGCAGCGCAACGAGCATATGAAGCACACCATAAAGAGAAACAGACCATACCTGACGACGTCGAAATTGCTGAACTATTACAAGGACTGGCAAGGGAGGGAGCCTGATGCAACTGGAAGAATTACTCCGACGTGCCAATCAAAAACTATCCGTTCCTGGCATGCATCCGTCTGTCGTCCGGATCGCGCGTGACGCGATTCGAGAGCTGTATCCGCATGGGATCAAACTCGGTATAGCACAAAGCTTTCGAAGCATCGCGGAACAGAATGCGTTGTATGCAAAAGGACGGACGACACCAGGACCCATCGTGACGCAAGCCCGCGGAGGACAATCGAACCATAACTTCGGTGTCGCAATCGATGTCTTCCTTTACGAAGACGGAGCAGTATTCCTTTCTCCACCAGATGCGCGACTCCGACGAATCGTTGCAGCGATGAAACGACGCGGAATGGACTGGGGAGGGGATTGGTCTCGTTTTCCCGACTACCCCCACTTTGAACTGTACGATCATGTCAGTCTAGCGCGTCATCACGTTCCAAAACAAGGACGCTATCTCCGGGAAAAAATCCAAGCACCGGAACTCGTCCGAGCCCTTGAAAAACGCTTGGGACTTGTGGTGACGGGAGTCTTTGATGCCCGATTGACGCACGCCGTTCGAACGTTCCAACAGACGTGTCGTCTAGTCGCTGACGGGATCGTTGGTCCGCAAACATGGCGTCGTCTCTTTCCGGTGTCCCCATGATTCGTCTTCAGGCGTGGATCCGCCTCTTGATTCCTCTCTATGTTTTTCTTGAGTTACTCTTACCGACGCTCGGTTTTACAGCATTGCCAGTATCGTCAAGTGACGTCGAACGGTTCGTGACGGGTCTGATCGGACTGGTCGGTCTACTCGTCGCTTGGTGGAAGAACAATGATGTGACAGAACGAGCACTGAGACGAAGGCAGTCACAGGAACAGCTGGAAAACACATCCCTGACCGATTAAGAAGGCTGGAAGCGTTTGGAATGTGCTAGCAACGGGCATTATTTCATACAAACGACTAACAGTTTGATTTCAAGACACCGATAGAAGGGATAGACTTTAGTCAATTAGAAAGAGAAAGAAAGGTCGGTCTTTTTGTGAAATGGTCAACGTTGCAGCGCTATTTGTTTTTGGCACTCTGTGCGCTATTGTTTACAAGCGTCTGGAGTTATCAAGCTTTCCTGAAAATCGAACGAGAAAATGCACGCATCTTAAACGAGGCGATTCCGATCTCGACGGAAGCAGCGGAGTTGTTTCCGGCGTTACTAAATCTTGAACTGGTCGTTCGCAGTTACATCCTCTCACCGAACGAGGCGGATCTAGCGCAGTATGATCGGACGATTGATCGGCTAGATCAAACGGTCGAACGACTCAATCAACTCGATGAGAATCATCCGATCATGCGAAAGCTCGTCCGAACGGAAGCGATTCCCCGGATCGAGACAGCCATCCGATTTTATGATGCCCAACTGGCACTCGTTCGAAACGGGGATCAAGCAGCCGCTGAGGCAAAGCGTTATCAAGGGATGCAGTTCATCGAGACGTTTCGCCCGATTGATGCCCGTCTACGGACGGACGTCAACCGAATCATCGCCGAAGCAACGAATCGTTCCGAGCAAGCATCGAGTGCTGCGAAATGGGTCATCGTCGTTGTCGCAAGCATTGCCGTTCTGGTCTTGATTGCCTTCATCCAGACGTTTCGGATGGAACGCAGTAAACGAGCCTTGATTCATCGTTCGCTTCACGACGCCTTGACCGGTATCCCGAATCGGCGGGCGTTCGATGAACGATTAGAACATCTTCTCGAAGAAGCCAAACAACAGCAGACACCACTCTCCCTGATTTTGATCGATGTCGATGCCTTTAAATCGTATAATGATACGTATGGTCATTTAAAAGGGGATGAATGTTTAAAGGAAGTCGCCCGCGTCTTGAAGCGTCAAGCACGGCATGGGCAAGTCGCACGGTACGGTGGGGAGGAGTTCACGGTCCTGTTGTCGCGTGGAGCAGAAGAAACCCGGCACATTGCAGAACGAATTCGTCAGGATATTCTCGATTTGAATATCGTACATGAACGGTATGAACCACTTTGCCGGGTCAGTGTCAGTCTTGGCTTGACGTCGCTCGTACCTGGAGCAGAGACGACGGAAAAAGAGGTGATCGACCAAGCCGATCAAGCGTTGTATCGGGCGAAAGAGAATGGTCGGAACCAAATCGGTGACATGGCAGGGTAATGCATAATCAGATGGGAATGAAGAATGGTGATACAGGTAGGATTTGTTTTTGAAAAAACGGAAAACATGGAAAACGCTGCTCGAACGGTCTTGGATGCATTTCATTCAGACATACGAGTTCTCGGATACAGTTACGCGACGGATATTGATGGATCACATTGGGGCGAGGAAAAAGGTCTTCCGAAAGACTGGCGTCCATTGCTGAGTCATCATTACGGGAATGCCTCGCTCGTTTTCTTTGCGTATCATGGTTTAACGACAATACCTGTTCGAATGACGATTGAAAAAGAACCAGACTGTTTCGGTTTTCAATTCGGTTTTCAAGAAGAGAATTTAACTGCGTGGTCACTCGATCAGCAGGAGACGATTTTCATGGAGGATATGCAGAGGATTGCCAATCGATCGAATGCTTTATATGCCTATTGTGATTTTGATGCAGAAATCGAGCATTTGATAACAGAACGGGAACGCATCAATCAAGAATATGCGATTGTCTATTGGTCCAAGGAGCAGACTTTTTTAAAGAACGCATGGAAAATCGATGGTTTTACAGACCGATGAACACAAAAATACCCCGCGTGAGAGTTTGCTTCTCATACGGGGTATTTTAAAG
>NZ_WBYY01000101.1:0-11406 GCF_048985645.1 Exiguobacterium sp. A1_3_1
AAACAATAAACCAATTCCGATGGACAGAAGGAAGGGATAACTTATAGTTGTACGCAATTTTTTTCCTCCCTTATGTTTAAATAGCTTTCAAATAAGTATCGGATATATTAGATTTATATTTAACGTAATGTTCTGATGTCATTTGGATTTAAAAAAATCGCTACTATTACGTCATCGAACTAAAATAAGCCTAGATCTCTCAATTGAGTAGATCTAAGCTTATTTTTAGTTCGTAAAGTATCGTGGTGTAAATGACCTAAAAGCTTTTTATCGTCATGTCCTTTTAATTTGAAGCTTTCAAGTGTAAAACATGATACGTCGTTTTCGTTCCATTCGTGATGCTATACGCTAGTACCCCATCATGATATAGAGGAAACGATACCAACTCTTCGAAGTCCGTCAGAGGAGCGACGGTCTTCGCTTTTAAGTCCGCATACATCAACTGATTTATGCCTTCTCGGAAGACGATTTGTGTGTTCGAAAGGAATTGAATACCGTTAATCAACGTCTGGGCACTGGAAGCAGAATAGTTCAGCGTCTTTTGGTCTAGTCCGATGGGTTGGAATATGGCATCGCCTTCTGTGCCGAGAGCGAAATAGGTGCCACTACGACTGAAATCAATTAATCCGGATATCTCTTTTTTATAGGCACCATCCAGAGTCTCAAGCACACGGATATTCTGTCCGTTTTTATAGTGAGACGTGTATAAGGTCACGCCGTCATCGCTATCGCGGTGCTCGTACGTGAATAGTCCGTCTCGTGTTTTTCCTGTTGTTAAGATGAAGGATTGGAGTGGCGTGATCTTCCCGGTTTTTAACGAATACGTCTTGATCGTGGAGACCGTTTTTTGTGCAGTCGCCTCTTGCGTGATCCAGGACGCACGAGTTGACGTGACATCGATTCTCGGAGGAGATGTATCGAAGCGACTTTCTCCAGTATCCAGCGTTGTTACCTGATTCGTCGTAATGTTTAGTTGACGAATCGACCATTTCACACCTGTCTTTGTCGGCTGTTCTGTTTCGACCCATAGTAAAAACGCACCTGTACCCGTCATCATCGGGATTGCATTACTCGTCGCATGGACGATTTTGTTGTGCTGTCGTTTCGTATCGTATGTATAGATGACACTTTTGTTTTCTTGTAGGTCAAAGTAGAAGATTTGGTTTTGATAGAAATACTGCGGATCAATCGAGACACGGTGTTTGCTTAATAAGGAAGAAAGGTCGTACGTTTTCGTTTGACCTAACGTGACGCGCTCCATTTGCTTCTCTAATTCGATTGCTTGTTGATTCTTGGAGTCGATCGTTGCTTTCTTCAAGGGAGTATTTACTTGTTCAGGTGACGCGACATTTTTTTGTGCTACACGCGGTGTGGCTTGTTCTTCCATCATGGTACAACCCGCTGTCGTCCAAACGATGGTCGAGAGGCAAAAGACGGATGCGAATCGATGTAATTTCATATTGGATAGCTCCTTCGAAGATTTTCGGAAACGTAGTTCATTGCTGTACCTCATGTGAAGAGGGACTCGGACGACGGATGTGAAGAAATACGAGAGACCACCACTTTAATGTGTAGGCGAATAAGAAGACACACATCCATGCCCACGGTCGCAGTGTCGTCAATCCATCGTAAAAATGTCTGAATTCTGTAATATCAAGACGGTACAAAGAGTTCCAAATGAATAATGCATACAGGAAAAGCAACGCTACCACCGCTCGGATTGACGCTTTTCTCAAAGATGGATGCTTGACCGCGACGTAGATTGCACTGATAAGCGTGATGAAAAAGAAAGCGTAGGTCAATATCCACACCCACATGTCATTGGTTGGTCCCACTTCGTTAACCTCCTTCTAACTTGTCAGCGAATATTGCAATCAATAAGCATAACAAGATTAATCGATAAAACTACTAGCATATTTTTCCACAAGGAATAATGGAATCCCTTCTACTGGAGAATGTAGTTTCATATTATTGACTCATGATTCAAAACGTCAAAAAAGGACAGAAGTTCAGAGAGACCTGATCTTCTATCCTTTATGTCAATATGAATAGTGGATTCAAAGCGTAATATCATTTAGTGACGTAGCGCATGATCGAAATCATCGTAAAGTCGGTCGTAAAGATCAACATATGTTTCCTTGAGCGACTTAATCGAAGTCGCATCGCCAATGATATCGACTACATCCGTCGACACATACAAAAGGAAATCCGAGTCATGGAAGACGATGTAAGCTGATGTGTACCCTCGATAGACATTTGTGCAATAAGAAATGATTTCATCAAGCTTTACATGCTTCACATGCGCATAGACGACACCTTTATGAGCTACTTCATCTTCCACGATATACTCTTTCCAGTTTCGAATCGTAATCGACGAGCCTACTCGTGCCTTTGCTGAATAACGCCGATGACGATGAATGTACGCAGCGACGAATAGAAGATGGATCGGTCTGTCTTTTTGAAAAATCGTCTGAAGAATTTCTTTCAACTGCGAGGCATTTAGGTCTTCCATTAAAAAGCGGATACGGCGTTCTGGTGTTGACTGAAAATAGGGTGTTGGCTTCCTGATATCAAGCTCGATCTGGAACTGAGATAAATCAAGCATATAGAAGTCTCCTCATTCTATTAGCGTTTTGGTGACGAATAGGGAATGTGACGGATGAAGGCATCCAGCTGAATGTCGAAGTACGCTTCAAGATCGAATCGCAGTTGCCTTTCTAAATCAGACAAGCACGTCACTAAGGTGTCGAGCGGAAAAACAGTGTTCATCCGTTCATCGCCCCAAATCGATTGAATCCTTCCTTGATTAGCAGAAGGGACCATCGATACGATTGCTCCTTCCTCATCATGATCAAACTCCACCGAATAATAATAAAAGGCAGGAGTACATGAAGGCGTCACCAATCTTTTCCACCGATACAAGGATTTATAAAACTCGAAGATGGCTAACGATGTTTCAAAATATAGTGCATGATCAATGATGATTTTGACATTTGCTTCAATCGACAGAATGGTGGGGATATCCCTTGCTGAAGAATTTGAAATAGCGTTCGGTGAATTTAAAAAATCATAGGTACATGTGATTCGAGACATATTTATCACTCCGGTTCAAAAATTGACATTAGCTGAATACTTTATTTCGTTGCCGAGACGGACGAATCCCTAGAGCAACCGAAGCCCCGATGCAACTAAACAGACACCCGATGATTAAAGGAAGAGACAGCGTCGATTCACCGATCATTACGGAAGCAACACCGCCAATTAGCGGAAATAGTGCCACCATATAGCCGCTCTTCGCACCACCGATCCGTTCGACGAGTTTCAAATAAAACAGCCACGCAAGAAATGATGCGATCACGGTTAAATAGAGTAAGGCAGAAAGATACGTGACGGTTGTCGGGAGCGTAAGCGGTGTTCCTTGGAACCAGACGATGGCGCCCATCAGTAGACTCGCGACAGTGAATCCAATCGCGTTGGCATGAACCGGGTTGATTCGTTGCTTGGCGTTCCGCGCTGAACTAGCGTCACCTACTGACGTCAATAGCGTGCCGACTAGAGCAATCAAGACACCTTTTAAATCGGTCAGTCCATGGATGCTGCTTAGACTCGGAACAATCAGGACGCCGACGCCGATGATACCAAAACATCCGCCAATCCAAACGCGCGCATGGAGGGTCTCTTTTAAAAACAAGCGCAGAGCGATCGGTGTCAGAATGACCTTGAGTGAGAATATCAACGTCACGATGGCGGCAGAGCTTAACATCGTCGCGTAATAGAGACATAAGTAACTCAGAGCGAAGTTACAGACACCGAATACGACGATGAAAGGCATATCCGTTGCGGTAGGTTTGTTCGTTCGTTTAACGAATAACGCAAATAGGATGAAAAGAACAGCGGTCATCGCTAATCGATAGGTCAAGGATACTTCCAAGGCGACAGGTGTTCCTTGGATTTTGACAGCAATGAAATTCAGTCCCCAGACGATCAAACAAAATAGATACATGAAATAGGTCATAGCAGGTCCTCGTTTAAGTGGTTTACTTCCAATTCTTTTCCTGTATTTCATCTTACCAAAAGTAGAACGTTAAGAAATTAATTTCGGTATAAATAGAAAAATCACTGACCGTCATATGACAGCCAGTGATTAAGTAGTAATCATAATTTGATTTTAACGGTGTAGAGAAAACCAGTGAATCCTGTTTTTACGTTCATGACGAAGGTATTTTCATTTTTCGGTACGATGTAGATGACATCAATTTTGGAGTGTAACGGAGCGTAATAACCTAAGCTTTCTGAATAGGCTTTTTTGTTCAGATTAATCGTTTCTTCAGGCGTGTAGCTTTTCTTGTGACGATCAATCAATGGGAAAGAAGAGGGTTTATAGTCGATATAAGAGTCAGCTGAATCTTCACCCTTTATCTGCATCTCAAGTCTGACAGATACGGCTTGTTTATCTTTCGGAAGATTCTTAAGTGGAACACGTTTCGCCGAACTGACCATGAACCCACGTTCTTTCATTAAATTTTTATCACCAGCATATGTCTGAAGACCACCTTTATTCATCAGTTCTTCGATGGCGTCTGTATTCGTTTTCTTTGACTTGTTCTTTTGTCTGGTCTTCACGTTGGTTGATGCAGCATTCGCAGCATCGACTTCGATTTTGACGGTCGTCGGTTTGGCGATGGCTTCGCTTGTCGCGAGAAGCACATACGTATTTTTATCACTTGGAACACGGAACACTAGATCGACGCGAGAAACGAAAGGTGGGAAATAGCGATAGCCGTCCTTCCAAGCGTCTGGGTTCCGGTTCTCATAATCGACAGCTTCGTATACATTACCGCTTGTATCCTCTAACGTGAATAGATTTGGCTTATAAATACCATATCCGCCATCTGCGTCTTTATCCTTGTAGTTCTCAAGGATGACGGGAACGGTAACATATTGTTCATCAACAAGAGTTGGTAATTTCAACTCCTTTGGAGGTGATAGGAGAAGTTTATCAACATGGAAAATATTGCTTTTTGTTTTAGGATCTCCCGGATAGGTTTGAACGACTCCACGTGCCATTAGTTGATCGAGCTTGCTCGAATTGACTTTTTTCGTAGAGGACGCTTTCTTTTTCTTGTCTTTTACATCTGCCAATTTCGTTCCTGTCGTTTTGACCGTTGGTGCAGCTGTTTGTACCGGTTTCGTGGACGTAGGACCTTCTTCTGTCGTAGCAAAGAAGAACAGGGAAGCGACACCAACGACAAGGGCACCACCAACTGCGGATAAGGCGAGTCGGAAACGTCGTTCCGTCGCTTTCGTATTCGTTGCGACACTTCCGATCGCAGCATTTGGTGTAATGCTGACGGCGCGTTGAGCGGGTAAGAGGGCACCGAGAACTCCCGTGATGGCAGGAATCAACAACATGACACTCAAGAAGCCGAGCTCACCTGTTGGGAACTGGTTATAGACGAAGCCGATCATCGCAAGAGCGATCAGTAAGCCGATGATTCCAGCGAACAGTCCCGTCATTAATCCTTCACTTAAGACGAGCGTCCGGATTTGACCGTTGCGCCAACCAGTTGCCTTCAAGACGGCAAGCTGACTCTTTCGTTCGTTGACGTTTTGCCACATGATCTCCGTCGTCGTCAAGATGGCGATGAGTAAAGCGACACCCATCGCAACATAGTGCATCGTGCCGACTTCAAGGGCAACGTATTCACCGAGCCATGTCGCATACAGGACACCTTTCAGTCGGAAGGTGATGAACAGGAAGAAGATGAATAGACTCGTTGGCAAGGCGATCGCGATCGTCGAGAGGATCGTCCGTTGCCAATACGTTGCAAGTTGGTTGATGCTCATCCCAAGGACACTTTGTGCCCGGACGAATCGACGACCTTTTGAGACTTCACCAGAACGCATACTTTCGAATGGTTGAATCCGGCGGATGAGCGTCATCGGAACGAGCGTACCGCCCCAGTAAATCAATAGACCAGCAAGTCCGATCAAGATGATCCGTGATAAGGCAATCGGATGATCCGTCGTCAGCCAGAACGAACCGAGGATCGTCCAAGAAATCAAGGCGACGAGTGTGCCGAGTAACGTTGCTTCTAGGAACAGAAGCTTCGAGAGCTGACGTGGACGCCAACCGAGCGACAGTAAGATCGCGAATTCCTTCTTGCGGGCATAGAGTAAGATGATGTTTGAACTAAAGACATACACGAGCGCAACAGCGATGACACTGGCGATGATGCCGCTCATTCCGACTTTCGCTTCTTGGAAGATGGTCATCGATGAACCGAGTTTGATCCACGGTTGCTGGATCCAACCGAGTGCCGATTCACCTTTTAATCCAGGAAGGTATGTCAGCGCGAGCTGTGGCGAGGAGCCGAGCGTGACGTCGGTGATCAGACCGGTCTTGTCCTCGATCTCTTGAGCAACAGCCTTCAACTTTTTCTCACTCGTCGCGTTCATCGTCTCGACACCTTTGACGTTGACACGAATGGCAGAAATGGCTTTATCACCACGTAACTTAAAGGCGGCGTCAAGCGTCGTCAGCATCGATGGTGGTTTCGTCAAGAAGTCATACGGATCGTTCGTCGGTTTGACTTCCCGGACTGGATTGACCGGTTTTTCATTCTTGTCCATGACCCATTGGGCTTTCGCCGGGAAATAGGTCTCCATCGGCAGTTCCGTCAATGGGTCTTTCGAGATGTTCAATTTTTTCGGATCAAAGACACCAATATAGTTCAAATGCATTTTCGGTACTTTATCAAGGTTACCCGTACCGTCACCGAAAATACGAGCTTTTCGATACATCGATCGTTTCGAAATCAGAACTTCTTTTGCAACCTCTTGAGGCGTTACTTGATAAGTAAATGGCCAACGTTTGGCAAAGGGGCTAGCAATCGTTTGATACTCGACGGACGATGGTTTTAGATACATCCAGTCAAAGCCACCATTTGCATTTTCCGGAACCTTATCTTCGAGAATGTTCTTAATAAGTTGCTTTGATGCTTGCTCTGTCGAAATATAGTATTCCTTCGTATCTTTAACAGGAAGCGTCTTGAGATAGGATTCGCCACCTTTTTTCATGATACTGCGCACCGTTTCAACCATTGAATCTTTGACGAGCGGAATATCGACTTTCTCGTAGCGATAGGTCCGCGATGCATTGACGTATTCCTGACTGTTCATGATCAATGGGATGTCCCAGACACCGTCACCATAATCGTTCACGACATCGTCCTTCGTGAAATAACGACTATGCGTAGCCTTTTTGGTTGCCTGATCGAGTCCAACGAGTTGTGCTTCTGCTTCCGGATCAATCCCGGCAAGCATCACTGCACTCCCGTAACCGTAGATTGGAAACTCGCCTAGTTCTTGCGGTGAAATATCTCGATTCAATCCGTCACTCTCAGGAGGGGACCATCCTGCTCCGGCAAAGAACGACATAGACTCTGTTTCTTTTTTTAGTCCAGTATCTTGCATATCTTTATATGAAATCTTATAAATGCCTGGTTCCTTGAAGTTGTAGGTATCCTTCACAGCATCCGTATAATAGTTCCCGATCATCGCAATTGGTGCTGCGACCTCAACATCAGTAATCTGTTTGATCGTCTCGTACTGCTTGCGGGTGATCCCGCCGTCGAGCCCACTCATGTAGTTCGGTTCGAGCAGGTTCAAGTCTTCTGTCACGCTCCGGCTGCCTTCCGGACGAACAACGATATCGTATGATGAGCCCCAGCGTTTTTGCAGTTCATCGACGACCGTTCCGTTGTTGGCTTGCGTCGTACCAATTAAATAACTTAGTCCGGTACTGACGATCAGAACGCCTACGAGGAGCAGAATGAACCGTTCCTTGTTGCGCCACCAGGAATTCCAGATAAATCTCAACATGTACTATCCCTCGCTTTCGTTTGATTTGAAGAAAATTGTGTAATGTGACCTCCTTATCACTTATGTACATATCCATATATTTCTTTTTATTTTTCCATTATATACAAATAATAGTGAATTGACTAAAAAATCTGTTAATTCGATATGTTCGTTTTTGATCGATTAGAAAAAGCACCTCACGAAGGAGGTGCTACATCAGGAGTGATGCTTTTAAGCATAGAGTGGGCTACATTTCCGCATGATGATTTCGTCGAACGAACGCCCTTCATAGGATACAGCATCAGGAATCGTTTCTACGATGTCAAAGCCAACTTTTTTATACGAAGCGATGGCTCGCTCATTATGCGGAAACACTTCAAGTTCAAGTTGATGAAGTCGAAGTTCCTCGAAACAAAATCGGATGATACACGCGATCGCTTCTGTCCCGTATCCTTGACCGGTCCAGGGGAGGGCACGCATCGAAATACGAAAGCCCGCTTGTTTCAACTCTGCCTCAATGTCTAAAATGGAACATTCACCAATCACTTCACCGGAATGCAGACAGATAGCGAAATCGAAGCGCGATGGATCAGCTTGAATCGAAAGAATGTGCTGTTCAATCTGTTCAATCGAAAACGTTGCTGTCGTACCAGTCAGGTAACGTAATGTCTCATCCTGGGTTTGTTCGAATAAGACGTGTGCATCGGTCACGTCAAGCGGACGGAGGAAAATTCGTTTTGCGGTCAGGTTCATGAATACCTTCCTTTCTCATGACGAAAGCTTGATCGTTTCGTCCGTTTTCGTCGTAAAATAATGCCGTTTCGTTCGATCCTGGACGATCCAAACGATCCATCCACCGATGAGCAGAAAGCTGACTGCAGCGACGGTATACGTCAAGCGGATTGAGGTCTCCGCATAGAAACCAATCAACGCCGTCAAGAGAATGACACCAGCTGACTGGACGACGTGGATACTACTGAGGAATCGTCCCATCGTTTCGACCGGAATGTGCGTTTGAGCGAATGTCATGAAGCCGGTGTTCGCAAACGCAAGGGCGAACGTCAGCAAGAAAAAGCCGATCGCTGCCGTCAGGAACGACGTCGCTGTGGCAAAGATCACATAACCGATCGGTGTCATCAGTGCTCCGAATTGAATCAAGAAGCGGAGCGACAAGCGATGCGTGAAGGTCGCATTGACGGCGGAGCCACAGATGATGCCGATTCCAGCGATACTGACGAGAAATCCATACGTGCTTTCATCCAGTTGCAACACGATCGTCGCAAACGAGGCTTCGAGCGAATCGAGTCCGCTCATCAGGACGATCATCAGCGCATAGAAGGCGTAGACGAGCGTGACATAGCGCCGCGTCCGTGCAAACTGAAGCGTCTCTTTCCAGTCTGCAAGAATCAATTGGAGTGAGAAGGACGTCGCTGGAGTCAAAGCCTTGCGGACGTCGGGCAAGACGGACAGTAAGGCAGCAGAACACAACAACGCTCCCGCATTCAGGATGATCGCCGTCTCCGGAGAACCGATCAAAAATAAGAATCCAGCAATCGACGGTCCGAGAATAAAGCCGGCTGATTGAATAAAATTCTTCAACGCATTGAACCGTTGGCGACTCGTCTCCGGGACGAGTTTCGTCATGTAGATCAATGACGATGTCTCAAACAGCGTGTTGCCGATGTTCAGGATGAAGACGAGTGCGTAGAGGACAAACAGTGAATCGATCAGTGTCAGTGAAAAGACGAGCCCGGCACGCGCGACGTCAAGCATGACGAGCAAGCGACGCTGATTGATCCGGTCGACGACACTACCGGACCAGAGGCTCGTCAACAGCGCGGAGATCGGCAATAAAATATAGAGAACGGAGACGGCGAACGCTGATCCCGTTCGTTCGAGGACAATTAAATTCAAGGCGATGAAGTAGACCCAAGCGCCGATGTTCGAGACACCGACACCAAGTAATAGCAATCCAGGGTATTTCCAATTCGACATATGACACACTCCTTTTTATTGTTTTTTAAGCCAATAAAAAAATCCCACCTCCAAGACGTTGGTCTTGGGGACGAGACTGTGCGTGTCGTGGTGCCACCCCTGTTCGCGAGACCGTCACCGGTATCGCCTTCATCGGTACGACCGTTTTCAAACGGCAAATACCTGAGCTCGATAACGGGAGCACCCGTCACGATATCCCCGATTCGGTTCCACCGTGCTGCTCAGAGGCTTGGTTCGGTCAATGGCTGATGCTCCTTCCCACCAATCGGAGCTCTCTAGGAAAAGCCGAGATGACGTACTGTTCTCTTCGACGCGTTTGAATCATGTAATTTTTACCATCCTATCATGAGTTTCCTGAACCTGTAAATAAGAATATGAAATGAATCAGTTGACAACGGAAAGAAAGGATTGTAAATTAGGAGCATGAATTTAAATGTTTAAACGTTTAAACGGAGGCGCTATGAGAAAAAACGAACAGGATGTACAAGCTCTAGACGCAGCAGTAGGGTATTTTCAAGATGCGATTCCGATCTTTCAAGTCTTATCGGATGTCAATCGTCAAGCGATCATCATTGAATTGGCACGGTACGATCGTTTGAACGTCAGTCAATTGGATGAAAAAATTTCGTTATCTCGACCAGCGATTTCGCATCACCTGAAAGTATTGCGGGCAGCAGGAATCGTCGCTTCTGAGAAAGTCGGTACGGAGAACTACTATTATCTGACTTTACAAGAAGCGGTCAACGTCTTGAAAACATTGACGGCAGCCATTGAAGAAGATTGTATCCTACGCTGAACGAGGCTCTTTTCTCACATATGAGAAGAGAGTTTGATTTTACACTAAACGTTTAAATGTTTAAACGAAAGAACATAATGAAGGTGAGCGATGAATGATGCAACATCCAACCATGGTTTTACAAGATCAAGCCGTAACCGAAGAAGTTTATAGTGGGAAACGTGCATTCTTTGATGCAGGGAAGACGAAGACGATCGATTTCCGGTTACGTCAGCTCGAACGGCTGGAACAGTTAGTCCGATCAAACGAAGAACGGATTCTCGTAGCATTAGCAAAGGATTTAGGAAAACCGACATTTGAAGCCTACACGTCAGAAATCGGCGTGCTCTATCAAGAGCTACGTGAAGCGAAAAAACAATTGGCGCGCTGGATGTAGCCGAAGCGAGTCGCAACACCACTCGTCCTGCAGCCGTCAAAGAGCTTCATCCGACACGATCCGCTCGGTGTCGTCTTGATCATCGGACCATGGAATTACCCGTTCCAGCTGTTGCTTGCACCCGTCATCGGAGCAATCGCAGCCGGAAATTGCATCGTCTTGAAACCGTCGGATTTGACACCGCATACGTCGGGTTTGATTGCAGAGCTCATCGCAACGACGTTCGATCCAGACTATATCAGTGTCGTCCTCGGTGATGGGGCAGTCGTCGGTGACCAATTACTCGACCGATTCCGTTTCGACCATGTCTTCTTTACGGGAAGCCCGGGTGTCGGACGACATATCGCCATGAAGACGGCTGCCAAACTGGTACCGA
>NZ_WBYY01000102.1:0-11243 GCF_048985645.1 Exiguobacterium sp. A1_3_1
TTCGTCAGTCCAGCCCGTTCTGCCGTCAGGATCGTACTGGCGTTCAGCCAACAGAACATGACGATCGGTGCGGTGATGGCAAGGGAGTAGTTGAAATAACCGATGTTGAGCGGTGTGCTCCATTTGATCAGGAGCGTCAAAATCATCCATTGATGGAGCGAATACGCCGTATCGGCAATGAAGATGAGATTGAAGCGGGACAGCCGGGCCGTTTTCATCGTTTCCCCTCCTCTCTATTTGCGAGCGATCCGCATCGTCGGTGCTACCGGGTCGGCATCGGTTTCGTTCGTGACGTCTAACAAATACTGGCGGAGTACCTCGTCCTGACCGAGCGCTTGGGCGATCTCTCGCAGGTACGGGTCGACGGATCCAAAAGGTCGTGTCTTACCGACAAGGATCTTGTCGAAGACGAGTTCGTCATGCACTTCATCACGAGCGAGCAGTTCCTCGTAGAGTTTCTCGCCTTTTCGAATGCCGCTGTAGACGATCGGGATCTGCTCTTCCGTGAATCCACTCAAGTGAATCAAGTTCTTCGCGAGTGTCGTGATGTGGACCGGTTCACCCATATCGAGGACGAACACTTCGCCACCTTTTGCGAGGACACTCGCTTGGATGACGAGACGACTCGCTTCCGGGATCGTCATGAAGTAGCGCGTCATCCGGGGATCGGTGATCGTGATCGGTCCGCCTTTCGCGATTTGTTCTTTGAAGAGTGGAATAACGGAACCGCGGCTCCCGAGGACGTTGCCGAACCGGACGACGGCGAACGTCGTCTCGCTGTTACGCGCCATCTGCTGGATGACCATCTCGGCGATTCGTTTCGTCGCCCCCATCACACTCGTCGGATTGACGGCCTTATCGGTCGAAATCATGACGAAGCGTTTGACACCAGCCGCTTCCGCCGCTCGAGCAACGTTGCGTGTGCCGTAGATGTTGTTCTTGACGGCTTCGCTCGGATTATCTTCCATCAGTGGCACGTGCTTGTGGGCTGCCGCATGATAGACGAGATCCGGTTCGAACCGTCGCATGACTTCAAGCATCCGGTCACTGTCCTGCACATCGGCGATGACAGATTCGAACTGGATGTCCCGGCTGAGACACTCGAGCTCCCGGCGGATCAAGTAGATGCTGTTTTCGCCGTGTCCGAGAAGGATGAGCCGTTCAGGACGGAAGCGAATCAGTTGCCTGCAAATTTCGGAACCGATCGAACCACCAGCACCGGTGACGAGGACGGTCGCGCTATGAACGCTTCGTTCGATTTCCGTAATATCGAGTTCGACCGGTTCGCGACCGAGTAAGTCAGCGATCGAGACTTCACGAATTTGTTTGATCGAGACCTTTCCGGACGCCAGTTCGACGAGCATCGGTAACGTATGCGCTTCGACTTGGGTTTGTTTAATCCGGTTCAGCAATTCAACCCGCTGCGGATACGGTAACGATGGGATCGCGAGAACGACTGCTTCAATCTTTTGTTCCTCGATGATGCATTCAAGTTGGTCGATTGCTCCGATGACGGGAACACCGTGAATCCGCATCCCGCGGAGTTCGAGTGAATCATCCAGTAATCCGACGACGTTTAAGATGTGCGATTTCTTTTGTTTCAGTTCTTTTGTGATCATCTGACCGGAAGCACCGGCACCGATGATCAGCGTTCTTTTACCGAGCGTCTTATTATCAGGGACGAGTCTTAAGCTACGTCCACGAATCAACAGACGGACGAATAAGATACCGTTTAAAACGAGTCCGGTCTGTAAAAAAATCGCTCGTTCGACCGCGAAGTCGAATAACGCGTATTCAAGACCCAGTAAGACGAAGCTGCTGGCGAGGACGACGACTAGGAGAACGGCGAGATCACGAAGACTCGCGTAACGCCAGATGATTTGATAGAAGCGCATCCAGTGTGCGACGAACGTAAGAGCGACCCACTGGATGAGAGCGATTTCGAGTGCGTCCTGCAATTCGAAGTTGACCGTGAGATGGAGCGGATTAAAGAAGTAGAACGTAACGACAGTCGCGAGTGCGATGATTCCGGCGTCGATCAGGCGAAGGAGTCCGATTTTCAACTGCCGACGGTACGGGGTGAGCGGGGAATGCTGCATGACGGTGTCTCCTCTCCTCTCTCATGAATGACTGCGGGGAATCGCTTTTGGATAACTATCAGTGGATTCGCGTGTCGCTTCCTTTTTGCTTAACGAGCGAGAATAGACGATCAAGAGTCCGAGCATCAGACCAAGGACACCACCGATTCCTGTATTCATGAGAATGTTCGGTGATACGGGTTTCGTTGGAATCCGTGCGCTCGAGAACACTTCCGTCTTACTCGTGTTGATCAGTTGTGGAAGATAATCCTGGAAGACTTCCGTCATCGTATTCGCCTGGATGGCTGCCTGCTCCGCCGAACGATCCGTGACGGATAAGGCGATGACTTGCGAATCGAGATTGCTCGAGACCGTCAGGCGATCCGTCAAATCGAATAACCGCTTGTCGGTGACGTTCATCTTTTGGGCGACCTGATCGACGACCTCTGGGCTTCGTAGGATATCTTGATAGGTACTGACGAGTGTCGGCGTCGATGTCGCCTCTGTGTTCGCTTGAGGAACGACGAGGATGTATGCCGTCGCCTCGTATGTCTTTGGGATGACATACGTGCTAAGCGCATATCCGGCTCCCGCAAAGAGAATCATGAAGAGTGCAAGTAGCCACCAGCCGCGTCGGAGTGTCGTCAAATGATCTCCGAAGGTTTTTCTTTGATGCATCGAGCTCACTGTTGTTCACCTCTTTCTGGCTTGACCGAATGGATGGACATTGGTTATGTCTACACCTTATTTCCAATCGACTCCCAAAACAATTAGAGCTTGGTGGAAATGATTATATTTTTTTCGGTAGCTATCTCGCTTGCGCAACACTAGTTCACAGCATGAATTCATATCACGAAAAAAACGCGATTCACGAAAAAATGATCACGTTTTCCTTAATATTTTTTCATTTATCTGCATGATGTTTTGAAAGATAAGGGTAAATACCAATTTGATGATTAAAAAGTGCTCAAATCGGTAATAAGTCCTATATGAAGGGTGGATAGTCTTTAGAAATCATGTTAAAATCAGCCAATATACCCACATCGTTTGCCTTATCCATCCTAGTCGTTTGGATCATGCTCGATGCTTGGATTCGTCCCTTATCCTTCACGGACGAAGTGTTGCCGAAACAGTGGTCTCTTTGGTTGCTTCCGGTCTACATCGTTCTGTTCAGTGTCTGTTGGCTCATCTTACGACCGTTCTATCGCGCCAACCGAGCGACTGGACATCAAATTGCACTCATTTTTCTGATTTATCTGACATTTCATATCGTTTTTTTCTTCTTTAACACGAATACGGATCGTATTCTTGCTTCGCTTTACCTCATCTCGACTTGGCTGTTTGTTGGCATCGTCTCTTCGCTCTCGCGTACATCGATCGAACGATGGCAACGACTGTTGTGTCATTTTCTTTATGGACAAGCCGTCTTTCTCGCTTCCTATGCCCTCATCGTCTCCTTTGGTTCAGAGTATGTCCCGGTCGAAAACCTGCAATGGCTTCGAATCGGTCCTTTGTCGTTTCCTCAACTGTACGTCGGGGAACAAGGCTCTTTCCTTCGCCTCGCTGGTCTGATGAACAATCCGAATACGTTTGCAGCGTGGCTTGTTCCAGGCGGACTGTTTGCTTGGTTCTATCTGCTCAGACAGTTCCCGCGTCGGCAAAGCTTTCTGCACGCCGTACTCCTCCTTCTCATCATCATCGCGTTACTCAGAAGCGGTTCGCAGACAGGTATCTATTCTTTTCTCCTCCTTGCTCTGCTGACGAGTATTCGAATGGTTCCGGGAACGAGACAGCGGGTGCAGGTGACAGCGTGTTACGTAACGGGCAGCTTGATCCTCCTAGCCATCTTTACGTTTCAAGGACTGCTTCCCCGTTTGCTCAGTCTCAACGGACGATTGACGCTTTGGCAAGCCGGATGGCGCGCTTCCGCTGATTCGCTTTGGTTCGGGCACGGGATCGGGAGTGCCCCACGCGGACTGGAGGAACAACTGAACGAACAAGTTCTCTATACGTTCCACAGTACACCGATCACTTATCTCTATGAATTTGGACTCATCGGTTGTTTGCTGTACGGCGCAGTCTTTCTGTATCTGTTCTATCGACTGTTTCGGATTCAGACAACGGATCTCGCGTTTCTCCCACTGTTGCTTGCAAGCTGGCTCGGACTACTTCAATTCACGGAAAGCATTCTCGTTAGACCGAGTGGATTTTATTTCATTTGGCTCAGCCTTCTCGCTTATACGTCGCTTCGTCGACTTCCACCTCACGACAGTACCCACACCTAGAGCACCTACATGAAAGGGGTATGACATCATGAAGAAATGGACAGAACAACAAGTCATCGATAGCCTAATCGAAGCTAGTATCGAATATCCCGCTCTCGACGCAAAGACGTATGCGCGCTGGTCGGTCGGAAAAGACATTCCATCGATCACGACGATCATCAATGTATTTGGCTCTTGGCGTGAAGCACTCCAAGCCGCTGGTCTCTCATCGATCCGTCCTTATTTCTCAGACGAAGAAATCCTTGCTTTCATCAAGGAAGCGTCAACGCGTCTTCATCCTTTCCATAGCAACAGCTACCGGGAGTGGGCAAAGGCGAAACATGGCCCCTCCTTGACATTGATCAACTTACGCTTCGGTTCTTGGTCACGTGCACTCGAAGAAGCACACATTGAAATGACACGTTCTATCTCGATGACAGAAGAACGTATTATCACGGCACTGCTCGAAGCTTCAGATGTCCTTCCACGTCTGACGACACAGACGTATGCGATTTGGGCACAAGAAAACGGACATCCGACAGTCGCGACGATTGCCCGTAAATACGGTTCATGGGCAGATGCCCTCGCTTGCCTCGACATCGCCCCGCCTCGCCGGAAATGGGTCGAAGAAGATGTCCTTGAAGCACTGCGGCAGGCACAAGAAGAGTTACCTTCGCTCAGCATCATTCATTACCGGAAATGGGCAGAAGGTCGCTCGGTTCCGAGCACCTCAACGATCAATGCTCTCTTCGGTAGCTGGACCTCCGCCGTGCAATGCCTCAAGCGTGCACGCGTCTCTCTTTCCTGATTCTGCTCTTCTACCTAAAAGGAGTGGTCCGGTCTCGACCGGATCACTCCTTTTTCGTGCCTATGATTTTTTGATTTGCTCAAGCAGCGAGGCAGGCAACAGCGTCACCGTATCGTGCTTCAATAAATAGATGTCTTCCACATACGCTCCGATGCGTCGGGGATTACGTTGCCCGTGGAGATTGTTTTGAATCGCTTTCGGAAAATTGACGCCACATTCATACGCATGCGGGTACCCCCCACCGAATCGCGGATTGATCTCTGATAGGTAGAGCGTTCCGTCCACATCGAACAGGTCAAAATCAAGCGGACCGATAAGACCGGTTCCATCTAAGACGTGCTCGACCAGTTCAAAGACATCATCGCGTTTAACGGAACGACTCTTGTCAGTTTCTCCTGCACGCATGACGAGTTTCTCCTTGATGAAGATATCGGTCACTTCATGCGTCAGCCAGTCGACATAGACATCGACACCGAGCTCTTGTCCTCTTAAGTATTCTTGAATCAATAAATCTGGATAGGTAGCGAATAATCCTTCGACGACCTCAAGTGAAGAAACTGCCTGGACATGGAGACTGGCACTCCCATTGCGTGGTTTGACGAAGACTGGGAACTGGACCTCCCCTTGCGCAAGTGCGCTCCGGAATGCTTCGAGCGTCACGTATGTCCGCGCATGCGCGATCCCTTCCGCGACACAATACGTATACATCGCGTACTTGTCGAAACAGAGACGACAGGCATCCATCGGTGAGACGAGGACCGTGACACCGATGGCTTCAAACTGTTCCGTCGCCGCTGCAAGTAACTCCAGTTCAGGATCAATCAATGACAATAATGCTGTCACCTGTTCCCGCTGGCACAATTCAAGTAAATGCTCGATATAATCCGGTGCATCGATCCGTGGTACGAGATGATGGCGTTCCGTCATATAGAGACCCGGTGCGAGTGGACTACAGTCCGCGGTACTGACATGACCGTATGACATCTCACGGACAAAATACTCGACCAGCTTCGTCCGACGACCAACGCTCGTCATCAATAAATGGGAAGTCTTCATAAGGCAGTCTCCTTCGTTAAAAGTGATGCCTGTTCTTTTCGTGCCAGAAGGAAAGACTTCCTGCTTGGCGTCGTACTTTTTTCCTATAGACGAGTAGATAACATCCGATTCCAATTAATGCCCCCATTCCATCGAGTAAGACATCTTGAATGAGTCCTGTCCGGTCCCCTGTCAAAATCTGATGAAACTCATCAAAGACCGCTACCGTGATTGCTAACGAATAGGCAAACAAGACGGCCAGTCCTGTCGTTAGGCGACGACGCGTCAAATCAATCAATCCCACACCTAACACAAGAAACGTTGAGACGTGCGCGGCTTTTCGAATGAAAAATTCAATGAAGCCACTCCGTCCAAGGGCAGCGACACTGACTTCTCCATGATAGGAAAAGGAGATGAAGCGCAGATGATCGACGAATCCTAACGGAATGAAGCGCGATAACCCTGGTTTGATGGATTGTGCCTGGTACGGCATCGAACTTGAGATAAAGAGGACTAAGAGAACGGCGAGGACAACATAGCCGGACCATGTAATTTTTTTCATGAAGACACTCCTTTTTTCACATACACCTTAGAATAGCATGCGGTTTACATCAGTATAACTATCGCTTTAAAAGCCAGTTTTAGTATTTAACTATCTTTTTATTTCCTTATTCAAACGTTTTTTACATTTCAAAGGTTTCTCCCGTACGATAAGTGGTTAATTAGTACTATACACGATGACCTGAGGAATAGGAGTGAAGCGCTATGAATCGCGCACTTGGAAAAAAAATCATGCAACTACGAAAACAGCACAAGTACACCCAAAAGCATCTAGCCGAAAAATGTGGTGAAACTGCGACGACGATTTCCGCATATGAACGCGGACAACGGATGCCAACTCCCCAATCCCTCGAACGCTTAGCACTTGCTTTAAATACAACAATCATTGATTTGATTGATCCAAAGCATGTTCAGCACCCATCTCTGAATGAATTCATACAACAAGCGCTCGAACCGACGAAACCTCTTGATTTAAAGCTCGTACTAGAGGATTTACTCGTTCATTTGAGTTTATCTAAAGAAATTTATTTCGATGGTAGACTGATCTCAACTACAGTTCGAGAAGAGATGGCGACTTCGATTGATCATGCGTTAAAACGCGGATCAGCATCGATCGAAGCTTAAAAAGAGAAAAGGCATGGGACGTAATCGCTCCCATACCTTCTCTCTTTTTTTAGTCCGTTTTTACGACATGATCGATGTACAATTGACTTTCTTCATATGTTGCCTCCAACAGTCTTCGAAAAAAAGTGTTTTGTACCGTCTTCTCTGAAACGAACACGCGATCATATCGTTGATGTGTCTGTTTGAGAAGACTGAATTTTAGCGTTCGAAGTTCTGAAGAAAAAAACAATTGAATACCGTGATGTCCGAAAGCATCCATTGCTCTCGATTCTTCTAAGAAGTGAAAGGATTCGTCTGGAAACAAAGTCTCAATGAACGATAGACAGCTTTTTTGAAAGGTAGTTTCGTTCTGATTTTCCATGATGGTCCGGCTCCTCTTTCTCATGATGTACTTTGAATCGTAATACAAAACTTCTGTATCTCAATACCCTGCCTTTAGACCTATTCAAACTAAACTAGGAGATATATTTTTAATTTATTCTCCTTCTATTCTATCAAAAGCTTATTGTTTATTGAATTCAAGAACGACAATTGTTTTTCCTTCATATATTGATCGACCTTCATAACGAGAGAGTTTCGCGAATTCAAATAAGGTTTCAGGTTTGTATAAGTAATCAATTGCATAGCTTACTTTTTCTTCGCTACCTGATTTTAAATACGCATTAAATAAGAGTCGTTCGCCATCTACATGATGACCAAAGAACATTAAAGTATCATGTATCCGTCGAGTCGAAATGGACTGCTCTGATTCTCTTAGATAAGGAATATCGTGCAACGAAACGAGCAGTTTTCCATGTACACCTAAAAGTTGACGTATGTTCCGAAAGAATAATAGCAGTTCCCCACGGTTGTAATGCATGATGGTCGTACCAGGAAGAACGATCCGATCAAAGAATTCAGGACCTACGACGTCTGTCACATCATGGCTCCAGCCATATACTTTATGACGGTACGGTGTATCGATTTGATGTGTCCGAATCATTTCTGACTCGATCAAATATAAATCGTATCCTTCATCAGATAAGAGATTAAAGAGTTTTGGATCGAACGTGCCGTAAAACAGAACCTTCTCTTCTTTTTGTAGATAGCGTCGATAAAACGTCAATTCATCAATTTCTGTGACTTGCTTCGCTTCTTGATACAGTTGCCCAAAACGTTCATCCGCATAAACGTGATCGAGTACTTCAACACGTGAATAGCTTCCCTTTCTTAAAAATGGACCAAATAATACGTCACTCATGATACATCAACTCCTTATAGTATCGAATCGCTTCTGCATAGTCTGCTCCAAGTCGTTCTGGTAATACATCAAATTGTTCTTTTTGATCAGCTTCAAGAATCCACAAAAATGCTTCGTTCGTTTCGAATAGTTGCATCGATGTTAAATCGAAAGCGAAATACCCCTCTTCGTTTTGAATACCAATCAACGTGAGTGGACCGATACGTCCAATCGTTCGTGGTAATTCTAAATCTGAATAGGGTGTAACAAATCGACTTTCACCTGAAAATGATCCTGCGAGTTGATAGAGTAACGGAAATAACTCGAGTTCCTTTGGTGTGGCCATTGCCTCTAACTGCCCTGCTCTTTGCTCAACCATTAGAGAAATGTCCGAACTCAACCGATCGGTTTTCTGTCGATCCGCATAGATACCATCTTCAAAGAAAAAAAGACGATGTGAATTTTTCAATCCAGCTTGTGTCGCATAATCCAATATACCGGCAAATCGTTCGTTTTGAATCCACCCGGTATCCTTCCAGCGCTCCAACTGACGAGCGAGTTCTGCCCGAGATAAAACATCAAGTCGTGTTTCAAGCGGTGGGGACAGTGTATCACCGAAAGCAAGAAGGACTGGCATCCGACTCATTAATTCAATGATTGGTAGATCGTGACGCATCGGATGATCAAAATACACGATACTATTCACTGTCATCGATGTGAAAAAGGAGGCTGGAATACGATTCAACAATGAGCTATCTTCGATATAGACATGCCGCAACGGTTGCGGTTGGAATAGTGAAGCATATCGATGAACGCCCGTCATCAAAGACAATAACTCGTTTTGAACGATGGGAAGCACTAACTTTTCATCCTCAAATATGAGAGGTAGTTCTAAACCATTTAGAAAATCGGGTTGTCCAAATACGATACCACCTTCCGCTCGAATTAAATGAAACTGAACATGAAGCATCTGCTGCTGCAAATAAGCAACTAGTCGTAATGTACGTTCTCCTTCACCTTGTAGAATAAAGAGATAATGTTCATATTCTTGAAAATTCATATAATCCAGTAAATCCTCGAACGTATGCATGTCGTAATCAAAAACATCTAAAGAAAAACGATGGGTTTCACAAAAGTGTCTCATCGCTGAAGAGGGACGTGAGCGTTGTAACCAACCATCCTGTTCTGATACGATCGTAATTCCTATCATGTGATTGCTCCTTTCTGATGAAAATCATGCAAAAAGGACTTCATCCCACATACGAATGAAGTCCTTAGAATGATTCAAGCAGTCTTGTTTCTATCTTTCTTAGACTTAGCAATGGTTTGATCCATTTCCCGATGAGCCAAGGGGGCGACTGAGACGGTAGCAGCATTGAGACACCAAGCGCAAGAAGTCATGTTACGTCGCGTTTCTTTTAAGATGAGTGTCATGGGTGTACCCCTTTCTGAATCAAATACGGCGGGCGATGAAACATTGATATGAAATCAAGTAAATCTATGGTATCCCTTTGCAATCACTTCTATAATAGAAATGGATACTGAGTAACAGTTCAATTTTCATGAAAGGACGAGGATCCAATGGATCATTTCACGTCACCGCAAATTGGTTTGGCGTTACGCCGTCTGCGAAAAAAACATAATCTAACGCAAAAGGATTTAGCAAACGGTATCTGCAGTCAAGCAGAAATCAGTAAGATTGAGAGTGGCACACATTCCCCAACAATCGAATTGTTATATGCGCTATCCCGAAGGTTACAAGTTCCGATTTCTGCGTTTCTAGATCCCAATCGTCAACAAGATTCATTAAAGACGATCGATGAAGACTTACTACATCGTTTTAGAAATCAAGACTTTGAGTCGATCTATAAAGAGAGTCAAAAGATTTTAGAGCAACATGATTCTTCTTTTGAGTTTGTACTACTGTACAAATACTACTATTACCTTTGTTCGTATCGGCTTCAAAAAATTGATTATCGAACCTGTATCGTTGAGCTTCAAAATTTATCAGCAGATTATCTAACTTCTCATTATTCACCCAGTATGCTGATTCGTATTAAGTCAGCTATCGCGAATCTATACTCTGAAAATAAAAGTTATCAGCATAGCATTAATGTTTATGAGGAAATCCTCAAATTAAATTTTGATAGTGATGATTTAGTAACAGAAAAAATTAGAATCACCTATAATTTTTCTAAAATCTTATTAGATTTCTCTAAATATGAACAAGCTCTGCAATTGATTGATGAAGCAATTGAAGAAAGCCTTAATTTTAAAGACATGTCGGTATTAGGACAGTTATACGCTCAAAAGGGAGATTGTCTTGAGAAGTTGGGCGCGACTAAAGAACAAATTATTGGTGCGTATGACAAAGCGTATTTTTTGTTCGAACTACTCAACATGAATCAGTATAAAAAAATCATTTCTTCTATTCGAAGTGATTTTTTAAAAAATATTGTTAGTCAAAATAGTTAATTATGCTCGTGTTGTAGAATATTCAAGTGGAATACGTTCGATCGCTACGTCACGTTTGACTGAGTACTCAAGTGGGATACGCTCGATCGCTACATCACGTTTGACCGAGTATTCAAGTGGAATTCGTTCGATTGCTACATCACGTTTGACCGAATATTCAAGTGGGATACGTTCGATTG